>CAZBRI010000140.1:0-7297 GCA_964494055.1 uncultured Anaerolinea sp. | reverse complement strand
TAAGGGGTGGCAACCAGCCAGAAACCGGCATAATCCCCTTCCGTTGTTGGGGCGACCAAGTCGAGTGAGAAGTCATATGTATCACCCGGGTTCACGGTTCGCGAGACAGGCAGACGGGTCAGAGTACCGAGGCCATCGCCCCGGCTCAACACTAAGGCATAACTCGGATCCCAGACACAATTTCCGTCATTTCGTACACGCCAGGTCTTTGTGAACTGTGCCCCGGGGGCAATCACCATCCAATCTGGAATGGTGATGTCACTCAAAAAAGTCATTGAGTAACAGGGTTTGCCGCCAGAGACGACTGTGACCTGCGCGGGGTCAAATGTGGGAGAGACCTGCGGCTTCGGCGTATTTGTGGCTTTTGGCTCCGCCGTCTCCGTGGGTGGAATGGGTGTTTCTGTGGCGGCTGGTGCAGCAGCTGTTATTTGAGCAATGACTGTCTGAGCAGCCGAGGTGGAAATCGCGGAGGCATCCGGTGTTGGGGCTGTTACGCAACCGCTCAAAACAAAGAGCAATATGATTGTTATTATGATCGAGATAAAGTTATTCGATTTCATTTTTTCCTTTCTACTTTTCTGCATATTACCTATCCTTCTCCATTTATACCCCCGCCAGGTAAGAATATGACTGGTTGATGAACTTAGTAAATAAATATTTTCCTGATTATTTTTTTTTTACCAGGCTGGAATTAAGTATACTACAACCTATAAACGTGCTGATGAAGGCAGTTTTGGGGTGCTAACGGCATGAACACAACGATATTCTTAGAAAATCTTTGTTATAAAATGCTCTTCTCTGACCCATCAATTCCCTAATTCCTTGAAAAACAGGAAAAAATAGCCTGCTAATAAAAGCAGCCAGCCGAGTAATTGAACATTTTCCAGCAGACCTCGCCATGAAAGACTGAAGTTCTCCTGGATGGTAGAAATGATATTCTCCAGGTTGTCCAGCTTGTTATGTACTGCTTCCTGCCAGGCGGATAAATAAAACTCATCACTGATGATGTGATACAGCTTGGCGGTATACCAATCTCCAATAAACAGCAAGTTTTGCTCATTATGTTCAAAATCCAGCATCAATTCCAGGCGGTGATTGACAATGTCCCGTATCTTTCCATTCATTGGGAACCAAAGTGTCGACCGTTTATTTTTGAAATCCTCATTGATCATTCGTAAAATATTTTCGATCGATTCCCCCAGCATGCGGTACCTGAGCAGCTGATAATTACCGATTTTGAGTAATTCAATATCTGATTGAAAATCGCCTTTGGATGCGAAGATGACGGCTCCTTCCCAATCCACCAGTGTCAGGTCATCCTTTGAATATCGAATACGCGAAGTAAGTATTTCTTTCACAATAGTTGGATCAAGAATTTCCTGCTCAGCACGAATAAAACGGGCAAGAGATTCCTCGTTTACCTGGATAAAATCATCCGGTACCCCAACCTGATCGCCAATTAATAATATTTTGTACACCTCAAACAATCCGGATGCCAGGTAGATCTCCGGGATGATTTTCTGTTGAAGTGTATTTTCGAGTTCCTGCCGGAGAGCAATCGCGGCATCATCAAATATATTCGGTAATTCGAAACGACATTCCACCAGGGCAGCACGATCGTCGTAGCGAAGACGCAGCAGGGTCACTTGAATATCATGGATTTTCATGAATTCCTGGCCGAGCGTGTGAACATTGATATCAACCGGTTCAAAATATGGCGCATTTTTCAAACCCTTTACGTGCTCTGAAGGGGTCTTCGTTTCTACAGTATCAGGATATGCCAGTAAATAACATATTTGGGTGTTTTTTATTTGGTCAATCATTTTACAATTTTCCCGAAAGTTCATTTTCATTCAAAAAAACAATAATTTTTTTATAGAAGATTATTTAATCTTTTGCCAGCGCAGCATCAGCACGCTTCAGGATATGATCGAGATCAGAGATGACGTTATCAGTGAGCGGGTCTACAAAAGGTCCGTCCAGAATTTCTTTTACCCTGTCCCTGGCATTTTTATACATGCCGGGTTTACCAAGTTCCATCCAGGATTGATACGGATGCCTGTCGATCAGATCCGACATAAAGAATTCATTACTGCGGGCTGCCAGCCGGGTATGTTTGGATGCAAGGAAATGACCGCCCGGTCCGACCTTTGATATGTCATCGAAGAGATTCTTGGTTTCGCCAGCATCGATACCAGAATGGAGCCTCTCACACAGGTGTGCGATCTCGTTATCTACGATCAGCTGTTCCAATACCAGGAGCTGGTCGCCATCGATTTCACCAAAACCGATAATAATATCTGCACCTGCTGAAACAGGCGGGATGGTGGTGATCAATTTATCAAGCACCGCCTCCGCCCCGGGTTCCTTCGCGTCTGAAGAACAGCCGGCAGAAGTGCTGGGTAAATTGTAATACCTGCCCATAGTTACCAGTGCCGCCGACTGCAAAGCCATCTCAGGGGTGCCAGCCAGGTAGGCACCATTGCGAAAATCGATCGAACCTGTGGCACTGCTATAAATCATCGGGCGGCCGGGGTTTTCAAGCTCAAAAACAATGATGGACGATAACGTCTCTGCATTCGCCAGGCACATATTTGAAAACAAACTGGCCGGCCCTGTTGAGCCGTTAACCGGCATGGGTAAGATCATCACCGGCAGATTCCATTTTCCCAATTCCAGGTATGCGTCTAGCATATCTCCATCGTGCATTAATGGGGCGACAGGACAATAGATCAATGAATAATTCTTATTTTCCCTTACAGCGTCCTCCGAGCCCAAAACAGCAGAAAGACCTTCGATGAGAAAAGGGATCTGACCGGGGTGATGTACCTCATGCTGTCCATGCTTGGATGTTGACTTAATTAATCCAAAAAACTCATGCAGGACCCGTGAATTTGGAGGGGTATCGTTTGCAACAGTCGGGGCCCAGGCCATCACCCCCATATCCAGGCTTTGCAGGATTCTCAGCCCGTCCTCGATATCCTGAAGTGTTCCATACCTTTTTTGACCCGTTTTTGAATCCAGCGTAAATGACGCGGTCCCATCAATACAGTAACGGGAGACTGGAGAAGGCAGCGGAAAATTGTAAAGCGGATTTCGTGCTCCAAGAATAAAAGATTCGGGAGCGAAAGAAAGGGCTTCATCAATCAGCTCAACTGGAAAGCGGACAATCCTGCTGTCCCAATCGACTAATGCCCCGTGTTTTTCAAGTAAGGGTAAGGCTTTTCTCCCATTGAACTTAATCCCTACATCCTTCAATATTCGGACTGTTTCATGATGGATCAGGTCTTGCTCGTCTTCAGAAATACACTTCGACGAAAACTTCATAAAACCTCGCTCAGAATTCTAAATCTTTTTTTAAAGGGCTCAAAAGCTAGATATTTTCGATCACAATTCCATCTTATCTTCCCTGTGATCGATTTTCAACCATTACAACAACAAAATTCAATTTTTGGTAAATTGAACCACCTGACCAACTCTGTTATCTACCCTTCTCCGACCTGTTTTAAAACTTTATAGGGATCAAATGCATCCCGTAAACCATCCCCAATGTAATTGACAGAGATGATGGCCAGAAATATCATCACACCCGGAAAAACTGCCAGCCAGGGGTAACGCAGGAAATTTTCCTGCCCGTTGCTGAGCAAATTTCCCCAGCTGGGGGTTGGCGGCTGGATCCCAAACCCCAGGAAACTCAAGCCGGATTCTTCAATGATCGCATACCCCAACTCAAGTGTTGCTTCTACAATCAACGGGCCAATGGTATTGGGTAATATATGCCGGGTAATTATTCGAAATGGAGATGCCCCCATGGAACGGGATGCGGTAACAAAATCCAGTTCTCTGAGGGTCAGGAAAGCTGCCCTGACAAGACGGGCAAATGTCATCCATGAAAGTAAACCGATCACGATGGCAATTGTCAGCAGGCTGTTATTTTTCAAAATCGGTATTTCTACATCTTTTTGAATTGCACTCATCAGGATCAACACCAACAGGGAAGGCAGTGTCAGTACTGCATCAGTGATTCTCATTAAAATGTTGTCTATCATTCCACCGGCATAACCCGCTATTGAACCCACCAAAACACCGATCGTGAAGGTGATTATCACCACCAGGATGCCGACTGTCAGGGATATCCGGCCGCCGTACAAAACCCTGGTCAACAGGTCTCTTCCCAGGGCATCCGTCCCCATCGGGTGCTGAAAGGATGGGCTGAGAAACCGGCTGGCAATACTGGATTTTTCAGGGTCAAACGGGGAAAGAAACGCGAAGATGACCGCCAGGATTAATAAAATCAGGATGAAAAAGCCAACCATTGCCCCTGGATGCCTGCGGAACCGCTTCCATACAATCTGAATAGTGGTCTCATGCTGATAAACCGGTTTTTGAAAATCCGGAATATTAACCAATTCGCTGTCAGCCATTGAGGATCGCCATTAAAACCTTGATGTTCATTCGTACCGGATCCTTGGGTCGAGGTAGGCATAAAGGACATCGGCAGCCAAATTAGAAAGAATGATGGTGATCCCAACGATGATCAGAACCGCCATCAAAATGGGATAATCTCTTTGTAAGGCAGCCTGGTAATACAGGAGCCCCATACCGGGCCAGGCAAACAGCATTTCAATAAACACTGCCCCGCCTATAATAAATGGGAGATCCAGTGCAAGGATAGTCACAAGCGGGATTAAAGCATTACGCAGGGCGTGTTTAAACATGACACGGTTCTGCGACAGGCCCTTTGCCCGGGCAGTCCGCAGATAATCCTGGTTGATGACATCCAGCATACTCGAACGTAAAAAACGCGAATACCACGCCAGCCAGCCAAGGGCCCCCGCCGTCACCGGTAAAATCAAATGTGAAATTCTATCCATGATCGAGAATGGCGCGCCGATGGTATAGATGCCGCCGACCGGCAGCAGGGGATCACCCGTAACCGGATTCTTCAGCCAGACATAAAATATCAGGATCAGGATCAAGCCCAGCCAGAAATCCGGCAGTGCCTGACCGGCAAAGGCAAAAGTGGTGACTGCCACATCAAATATGGAATATTGTTTTATGGCTGAGATAACCCCAATCGGGATGGCAATCCCCAGGGCGGCGAGCAATGTGACAGACATCAGGTAAATAGTATTTGGCAGCCTGACAAATATCTCGTTCAAAACCGGCTGCCGTGTTCGAAACGAATATCCAAAATCCCCGCGAAGGATTCCACGGCGTGTACCGTAGCTTTCAGCTATTCCATCGCCGTCTGCATCAATTTTCATCCAATCATTACCAGCTAACCAGACCAAATACTGAACAGACAGGGGTTTATCCAATCCCAGTTGTCTTTTTAACAGCACTAATTTTTCCTGGGATATTCGCCTGGATTGTCCATAACCCGCAAGCGGACCACCGGGGGCCATATTGACCAGGGCAAAAAATAAAATACTTAACAGGAACATAATGATGACTGCCTGAATCAGTCTGCGGGTTATATAAACAGCCAAACCATCAGCCTCCTGTGAGGGGATTTAATACTATTATAGAAAATAACCTGAACAACCCAACAGCGGGATTCAAGACAGTCTCCCTGGAGAGTGTCCTGTTACTCGATGCCTGACTGATTTACAATCACTTTTCGATCTTCCAATCAGCTGAGTTCCAGCTGACAACACTATTGACATTTTCCCGTACACCGCTCATTCTGGTCGAGTAAACATCAGCATCAACAACGGAGAACAGCAGAATTTGCGGGAGTTCAGCGTCCAGAATTTTTCCCATTTTGCAGAAAGTTTCCTGGCGTAACTTCTCATCCAATGTGTACAACCGTGTTGATAATGCATCAAATTCGGCATTTGACCAGCGGCCGACATTCCAGCCCATATCCTGCTTGGCCGCACTGGAATTGTAATATTTCCAGATGAAATCAGTTGGATCATTTCCAGGATAACCATCATCATACAGGTCAAGATTAAAGCTGCCGGACTGTTCAATCCCGCCGCTGGCAGAATCAGCCCACATAATGCTGCCCTGAGATTGGGTGATGTCAGCCTGAATACCTACATTTTTTAGCATTTCAGCAATTAATTGCTGGGTCAGGTTGAGCGGCTCGCCATATTCTGTATAGGTTAATAACTCAAACTTGAATTTTTGTCCTTCATCAGCGGTTTTACAGCCCTTACATTCACGGATCCCGTCCCCGTCAATGTCCACCCAGCCGGCTTTTTCCAGTAAAGATTTCGATACTTCGGGGTCAAATTTTGGACGGGGAATACTGCAGGTATTGTATGGCGGCCTGAAAAACTCACTCCAAACAGGTGCAGCGTAACCATGCCAGACTGTACTGGTGATTGTATCTACATCTATGGCTGACCGAATTGCCTGCCTTACTTGAACATCTGTGAAAAATGGATTGGGGGTTTGGACAGAATCAAGTGTACCCTTTGCAGCGAGATTCAGGAATAAACGCATGACAAATCTGCCGGTGGAACTCATGCTAATTTTTACATTTGTATCATTCTTCAAATCATCAGCAATCTGTTCGGTTGCCCACATCAAAATATCCGCATCACCCTGGCGAATCATTGTCTCTCTTACCACTGCGTCAGGTGAAATCTTAACGATGACTTTATCAATTCCGGGTTTACCGGTTTCATAATAATCAGGATTTCGTACAAACGATAAATGATCGCCTGTAACCCACTCCTTCAGAATGAATGGACCGTCACTGAGAGGCGTCCGGGCACAATCCCAGGATTGAAATCCCTGTTCTATCTTGCAATAATGTTTCGGCCAGATGGCTATTTGATTATGCCCGAAAAAGGTCAGATACGAAGGATAAATACTGCTAAAGTGGATCACAAACTGAAGATCATCAATTTTATCTATGCCCGTTACCTGGTCTATGCCTGGTATCCATGCACCTGCTGTTGGATCCTTTACGGCATCATATGTAAAAATGACGTCATCAGATGTCACGGGAACACCATCCGCCCATTTTACATCCGGGCGGAGTTTCCATGTAACATCCATGGTACCCAAAGCCTGATCGATCTTGACCCCGCCGTTTTCCTGAGTTGGAAGCTCAGCCGCTAATATTGGATAAACCTTTCCATCCGGATCGACACCAGTCAGACCGAGCAAAGCCATATGCATTACAAGCGCATCGTAACCGGAATCAGCAACGACCGCATTAAAACTCGGGGGGTCTTCCGGAATTACAATCGTGATCACCGACTCCGCCGGGGCAGTTTCCGCAGCAGGTGTTTGAACTGGCTGGTTATCCATCACAACCGGGGTTAATGTTGATTGT
>CAZBRI010000139.1:0-7313 GCA_964494055.1 uncultured Anaerolinea sp. | reverse complement strand
GATAGCTTCAGGTGACTGGAGTTCAGACGTGTGCTCTTCCGATCTATACCGGTCTGAAGGTGCTTGAATTAAACGGCAAAACCTCCACCTATAAAGGCACCATTCCCTGGATGGCTCCCTGGAAATTAATTCAAATTCAATTGGCCATCTGGATCATCGATTCCTGGGCCAACAAACTGGATATTAAGGCACCCTGGAAGCATGTCAAAGCCGGCTTATGGGATTCCACTACACTGGATGCAGTCCGCCGGCGTTTTATGTGGAGCGAAGATGCCCGCGGTACAATGGATGCAGCCATTCGTACCATCTTTGGCGCAGAATCCGGCGATCTATCCATGCTGCACATGCTGGCTTATGTACAGTCTGCCGGCAGCATGAATAACCTGATCGCAACTGAAGGCGGCTTCCAGCACGACCGGATCTCCGGCGGAGCACAGGCAATTTCATCCGCACTGGTAAACGCGATCGGAACTGAGCGGGTACTGCTTGGGCAGCCGGTGACAGAAGTGGACCAGGATGAAAGCGGTGTGACCGTCAAAACCGCTGCCGGCAAGACATACCGCGGCAAGCGCGTGATCATCGCCATTCCTGTTCCTCTTGGCAGCCGTATCAAATTCACCCCGCAGCTGCCCGCAGTCCGCCTTCAGCTGATGGACCGCTCAGCCATGGGCGGGGCAGTCAAGATTTTTGCCCGTTACGAAACGTCCTTCTGGCGCAGTAGAGGGTTTTCCGGTGAAGCAGCCAGCGGGGATGGTCCTGTTTCTGTCACATACGATCAATGCAATGAAGACGGATCCAGCCCGTGCCTGATGGTATTTGTGGGCGGCAAATTCGCCCGCACCTGGCATACAATTGGAGCTGATGAACGGCAAAAGATCGTTACAGAAAAACTGGCCCGTTATTACGGTCCTGAAGCCCTCAAACCAATTGCTTACCAGGAACAGGATTGGAGCAGCGAAGTCTTCAGCGGCGGCGCTCCTATTGCATTATTCCCAACCGGCACACTGAGCGTGCTCGGTGACGCGCTTCGTAAACCCGTTGGCCGAATCCATTGGGCTGGTACAGAGACCGCCAGGCGCTGCATGGGCTTTATCGATGGGGCAGTTGAATCAGGCAAGCGGGCTGCTGAAGAAGTTCTCCAGGCAGGCTAGTAAGGCATGAAAATCCTGACGGTTGACATCGGAACAGGTACCCAGGATATTTTCCTGTTTGATACAAGGCTGGACCTGGAAAACGGGTATAAACTGGTACTGCCCTCCCCGACCATGATGGTTCACCGCAGGATCACCGCCGCAACTGCCCGAAGCGAAGGTTTGGTTTTAACCGGGAGCATCATGGGCGGGGGTCCCTCCGCCTGGGCTGCAGAAGCACATGCCCGGGCCGGACTGCCGATTTATGCCACACCATCCGCTGCACGCAGCTTCAACGACGAACTGGAACGTGTGTCTGAAATGGGCATCCGGGTCATATCAGAAGATGAGGCACGCAGGCTGCCCGATAAAATTCTTCGTATCGAATTAAAAGACCTTGATCTGGATTTGATCTCAGAAACCTTCGAACATTTCCAGGTCAAAATGAAGGACCTTGATGCAGTCTGCGCAGCTGTGTTTGATCACGGAAATGCGCCTGCAGGCGTCTCGGACCGCAAATTTCGCTTTGATTACCTGGCAGAGCGGTTGAAGATTCGTAACAGCCTTTCCAGTTTCGCTTTTTCACCGGGAGATATTCCGCAAGGGATGACCCGCCTTCAAGCCCTGGCAGCCAATGCCGGTGCACTTAACTGCCCGCTGATCGTGATGGATACTGCCCCGGCGGCCATCCTGGGTGCCAGCCTGGATCCGGCCGGCATGGCCCGCAAACAGAAAATGATCGTCAATGTGGGGAATTTTCACACCATCGCCTTCCGGCTGGATGGTGAACTGGTGGAAGGCATCTTCGAGCATCACACCGGGGAAATTACCCTGCCAAAATTAACAACCTATCTTTATGCCCTGGCGAATTCAACCCTGGAAAATAAAACTGTCTTCGATGATATGGGACACGGCGCGCTTGTCAACACAACCCGGAAGCTGGCAACCGGCCAGGGTGATTGGGATGTGCTGGTGACCGGTCCCCGGCGTTCGATGTTCTCCGGTAACAGTACAGGATTGAGACCGCACTTTGCCGCCCCCGGCGGGGATATGATGCTGGCTGGTAATTTCGGCCTGCTGAGAGCCGCGGCTGACCTGCTGCCTGCTGAGTTTGCTGATCAAATATTGGAGATGTTATTCGATCAAGGTAAAAAACATCCTGCCCCGTGGGATGCCGGGGGATAAAAACTGGGTATTCACATCATTCTTAAAATTGTTTTTCCCAGGGTCATTTTCATCTAAATAACCCTGCACCACGCCTTTCCTCCAGGAAGTGATAGAAAAAGTGAAACTCGCTTTGCCCTTTTTTGCAAATCGCTTAAAAAGATTCCCCCTTTTCCGATATTGCGGGAAAGAGGGAATCTTTCTTTTTTAGTAAATATTTTGTATTTTAAAAAATGTAACCGTCTATTGCGTTTCAGCTTATTTACACATCTCGACACTGACAGATGCATTTAATTTTGAGGTGCCGACAGAATCAAAGCCCACAATGGTGTAGGTATAGGTGTAAGGGGTTTTGGAACCAGGAGTGTCGTGATCTATATAATGATCATCATGTACGCCTGCAATATTTTTGCCGTTACGGAACACAAAGTAGCCGGTGCCGCTGACAGTAGGACCCCACTGAATCAGGATGGCACCCTGACGGTTGATACCGCACACACCGCCGCTGGCATAGGCATATGTCGGGCCGTCCGGCAAGGGGAGTACATGCGAAACAAGCAGATCATTGACATTGCTGGACAGGTCAGTCGTTTTGGTTGGAACAAAACAGGTCGGGCTTTTATTTGGGGTATTGGAGGCAATAACGAGCCATTCCCCGTCTTCCGTACGTCCCTGAACATCAGAAGTCTGACCGGGCAGCATGGTGACTACTGCATAATAATTCTTATCAGGTCCCAGCCGGCAGGTGACTTTTTCTTTGATGGTAATCGTGGGAAAAAGAGTCACAGCGGATGTCGCTGTTGGAACAGGAACGGCAGTTTCAGTCGGCGGGGTTATTGTCGCAGTCGGCCAATCAGGTACGAAGGTTAGTGTCGGGATCACCACGACAGGTTCAGTTTGAGGTGCAGGCTGCTGTGTACTGCAGGCTGTAAATAAGAATAGAATAAGGATCATCGTACCAATATTTTTTAACATCAGGGTGTTTCTCCTGTTCTGAATAATGAATCATTCCTGTAAAAATATTCTACCAATAAAAGAGTTAATTAACGCCGATATCTACGTTTTCTCCACAAATCGGGTAAATAACCCGGGAGATAAACATTGTATAATGTTAATATCAACAAAACTAAATTTACAAAGACACAACATACAATCCTGATGTCTTCATAAATTTAAATTATGTTTGATTTTATGATGACCCGGATTTCAACTCCGGCGAATATTTAAAAATATTCGTCCTTAATTAGAGGCTTTAAAAACAAATGTCAAATCACCCTATTCTCGTTACCGGTGCAACCGGTCATATCGGCAATGTCCTTGTTCGTAAACTTCTGAAGCAGGGTAAGAAGGTACGGGCAATGATCCTGCCTGGTGAAGACACAACCCCCTTGAATAACCTGCAGGTAGAACAGGTACATGCCGATGTGCTTGACTGCTCTGCGCTTCAAAAAGCTTTTTCAGGTATCCGGCAAGTCTTCCACCTGGCCGGCGTAATTTCGATCATGCCAGGCAAAGACAGCTTGATCCAGAAAATAAACGTGGAAGGGACAGCCAATGTCATTAAAGCCGCGGTTAGTGCAAGCGTGGAGAAGCTGGTATACGTCAGCTCGATCCATGCCCTGGCCCGCATTCCACATGGAAAAACGATCGATGAACAGGTACCATACGACCCTGAAAATACTTATGGCGCGTACGACCAATCCAAGGCGCAGGCCAGCCTGCTGGTTCAGGAAGCAGCCAGAAATGGGTTGAACGCAGTCATCGCCTGCCCGACAGGTGTGATTGGACCTTATGACTTCCGTAATTCCCTTATGGGTTCCGTAATCCGCTCCGCCGCCTTTCGAAATATGACACCGTATATTGATGGTGCGTATGACTTCGTAGATGTCCGCGATGTGGCCGACGGCCTGATGGCAATTGCCGAAAAGGGACGACAAGGCGCGAGCTACCTGCTTTCAGGGCACCGCATTTCGGTCCGTTATTTGCTGCAAACAGTTCATGAGATCACCGGTCACGGGTTTCCACATTTCAAGATCCCGCTGTCAATCGCCAGGATCGCAGCAAAATTTACCCCGGCATATTACAGGTTGTCAAAAAGCAGTCCGCGTTTTACTCCTTACTCGATAGAAGTCCTGCAGAGTAATTCATTTATCAGTCACGAACTCGCCACGCAGGAATTGGGCTATATTTCCCGCCCGCTGGCAGACAGCATCCGGGATGCCATCCGCTGGTATTTTGAACAGCCGCTGATGACAGCTGGGATTAAGGCTGATTGACCAAGGATCTCCAACACTTATTGCATTTGAGCCAAGAACAGCACCTGCCGCACCATGCGGATCGGCTGCAGCAATTTTGGGAACAAGGTCACGCAGAATATTTCGATCGTTAATACTGACCATGCAATCTTAAATTTTTGATCACAGGCCAACTCCAGTCAAATCCATAAACCGCTTTCAGCAGGGAACTGCATTAGCCTGGATTCTTTTTATAAGCCAGAAAAAAAATTTAAGGCCGGACAAATAGGTAAAACACCACAAACTCACCAGTTTCCAGCGCAGACTAGGACGGGTTTATTTTAGGATAAGGTAGTTTATTTTTCTTTTTTTTATTCGTTTCAATATTACGCATAGTCTTTTGAATAGATTCCAGCTGTCAATTTTTAACTCATACTACTTTTTTCCACCCTTTTGCTTGTTGTAAAAATGTAAGTTCCTGGTGTTTACCTTTGTAAACTGTGGGACGGGCGAACAACGCCATATAGCCGCAAGCCAAACAGACATACAGATCAGAGTGATAACTTGCGAGCTCTCGATCTGTTTCTCCCGAAAACATTAACATCCCATCGGGAGACAAATTATCATCATCTTCCGTCCTGTACACTTCTTTTGATTGACATAAGGGGCAAATACCATTTTTCATCTCGTTCTCCTTTTTACTAATAAGACTACGACACAGGCCATACGATTTTCGGCAGCACCGGATGTTCTTTTCAGTGTACTACCTTTGGCAAGGCAAAGCACTGCCAGGAAGGAGTGAGAACTAGTAGACAGGAAATTGCGCGAAAATACTAATTCGTCCTCTGTGATCAATTCACACCACTTTTTTCCAGCCTTTTTCTTTTTGCAAGCTAGTGAATTCTGGGAGTTTCCCCCTGCTGAACCCATCAAGACTGGACTGCGTCCATAAGTAAAAGCATCCTGGCACAAAGTAGTTTTCAGCTTTGCCCTATCAATGGTTTCAATAGTGTTTTTATAAATAATCTCTGACATAAATTTTGAGGACCTTTTTGTGCATTATGTATTCAGCCACCATACCTGGTCAGTGAATCCAAACTATTTTCCTTACCTAAGGTTTCTGACTTTGGTATTGATTGAATCCCGTGCCTTAGCTCCAGTGTGTTACAGGCATACTGTTTTTATAAATATATTTTTTTCTTTGTAAATTAACTTTTTTTTTCGATCAACAGGGAGGCAAACTAATATAAAAATTACGAAAATTGCTGCCTGCCCGGCCTGCCCAAATTGGATACGAACATGCTCTGGACGATGGAAGATCACAAATAAAAAAAAGGATCCCCTTTACAGGAAGATCCTTTTTTTGATCGAATAATCAAAAGGAATGAAGGGTGTTATTCTACAAAGATCTCAACATGTTCCCCATCTTTTTCATCAAGCACATCCACAATGCGGCCCGTCATGCCGGAGCGCAGGGCTTCCATGATGGTTGCCATATCCACCCCCTCCACCTCAGGTGCAAAATGGGCACCGATCTTCATACCGGATTCGATCAACGCCAGCGGTATCTGCACAGTGGCTTTTGAACGGCCGGTAGCAATATCGGTTACACGCACTCTGAGCCAGCGGGCGGCACCCGGGGTTCGGGGTGCGGAAGGGGCATACGGACTGCGGCGGTTTTCACTCAGGGCAGAGAGCAGTTTAGCGCCTTCTTCAGCGCTGATCTTGCCTTCATCGATCATTTTTAAAATACGCATTCGTTCTTCAGCAGTCGCCATGACACACCTCCTTACCCGATAAATACCTGAACATGCTCACCGTCTTCTTCCTGCACATCTACAAGCAATGGTTCGCTGGTTTTTGTACTTTGAAAAACAGCATTCATTACTTCGTTTATTGCGCCAACTTCAGGATCCGGAACAGTGAATTTCACAAATCCCATGACCCAGCTCACCAGGGAAAGCGGAAAAGTAATAACAATTCTCTGGGGAGTCTCGCCGGATTTTTGTTTTACATTGATGTAAATCCAGCGGGAAGTCCGGCTGGAAAAAGCCACGGCGGTGATCAGAACACCTGCCAGGAATGGCAGCCAGGCAAGGAAAAACCAGAAGCTCAACCCGCCGGCCTGCATCGTTGAAAACATCCATAATGCGCCTAAAACGGTTGTCACGACGCCAATTACGAGCGGCACGACCCATAGCCGCCGAAAGCCAGCCAATTTTCGCTCAAAATCCTGGTTGGAACGTGCCGCATTAGAACCGGTTTGTGAAGACTGGTCAGTTTCTTGCAGTACTTCCACCGCCTGTTCTGCGGCTGTTTCCTGCACATTCACCAGTTCATCTTCCGGCTCTTCCAGCAGTGCCTGCATTAATGCCAGACCCTGCTCGGCAGAGATTTTACCATCATCGATCATTTTAAGGATCTGTTGGCGTTCACTGTCAGTCATAATATACCTCTATTTTCCTTCCAGGGCTGTCAGGAGTTGTTCAGCTTCCTGCATGGAGATTTTCTTGTCCTGGAGCATCTTCAGGATCGCAAGCCGCTCGGAATCTGTTACAGGATCAGCAACAGGCCGGGGCGGGGTTGGAGGAATGGGTTTGGAAGTATCAATCTCGGCACCCCAGCGTCCGATTTTCATACCCATATGCATCGACCGTCTTTCAGAGGAACGCATTTTTTCTTCCGCCCGGCGCATGGCATTTTCCACACGCGTCTGCACCCGGCCGCTGATCTCATTAGCCATGGCAGCAGCTCTTTCAGCCTGCCGAGCAGCTTCTTCCACTTC
>CAZBRI010000138.1:0-7395 GCA_964494055.1 uncultured Anaerolinea sp. | reverse complement strand
ATAGCTTCAGGTGACTGGAGTTCAGACGTGTGCTCTTCCGATCTCGTTTTGCAGGGCAAGGACAGCCTGTGACAATAATGTCATGGGGTGGGTGTCTTTGGGCATGGATTTAAGCATTTTATAGACATAATCCGGTACTTCAGCCCGGCTTGCCCAATCTGCTTCCACTGCCTGTGCCTGTTCTTTGGTGGGGACTTCCCCAACCATCAGCAGGTAATATAAACCGCCCACATAGGGGATCTTTGCGCCGCGGGGCTTGGGGAGGGCTTTCAAAACTTCCGGGATCGATTTTCCGCGGAGGCGAATGCCTTCGGCAGGATCGACAAAGGAAATATCGGTTACCAGAGATTTGATATCACGCATGCCGCCGACGATCTGTCCGACAGTGACTTTATCGACCACAACTTCTGCGTGTTCTTTGGCTAATGCCTTATAGCGATTCCGCCATTCAGGAAGCTGGGCTGCAATTTTTTCATGTAAGATCATAAGGATATCCTCTTTATAAAAATGATGAGAGCGATTTTTATTCCGCTCTCATGGATTATTAAAGTTTAACCAGGTTCTTCAGGGCATTGATTGTATCTTTTACAGATGCGGCTGATTTATCAAAGGCATCTTTTTCTTCAGCATCCAATTTATATTCAACGATCCGTTCGATACCTTTGCGGCCGAGAACAACAGGTACGCCGAAGAACATGTCCGTCAGGCCATATTCGCCGTTCATGTAAGCAGCGCAAGGAACGATCAGGTGCTTATCCTTGAGAATGGCTTCCACCATCTGTGCAATCGCGGCTGAAGGGGCATAGAAAGCTGAGCCGGTTTTGAGAAGATTGACGATCTCACCGCCGCCCTTACGGGTCCGGTTGACAATGGCTTCGAGCCTGTCAGCGGGCAGATAATCGCGCAGTGCCACTCCTGCGATATTGGAGTGCTTGGTGAGGGGAACCATTTCATCGCCATGACCGCCAAGGACATAACAATCGATGTTTTCAACACTCACGCCGGTTTCCAGTGCAACAAAAGCACGCATGCGGGCGGAATCGAGAATTCCGGCCTGGCCGATGACACGGTGAGCAGGGATATTCCCAACCTTCATGGTCAGGTAAGCCATTGTGTCGAGCGGGTTGGTCAAAACAACATAAATCGCATCGGGGGAGTATTTCAGAGTCTCGGTTGTCGCTTTTCCAACGATGTCCGCATTAGCGGTCAGGAGATCATCGCGGCTCATACCCGGTTTGCGGGGCAAGCCTGCAGTAATCACGATGATGTCTGAATCTTTGGTCGCTTCATAATTATTGGCACCAACAATAGAAACATCCTTACCAATGATCGGCATTGCTTCGAACATATCCAGGGCTTTACCCTGCGGCATACCTTCAAGGACATCTACCAGAACGATGTCTGCTAATTCACGTTCCGCCAGCCAGTGGGCGGTTGTGGCGCCAGTCATGCCAGCACCGATAATAGAAACCTTAGCCATTACTCCTCCGAGGAAACGAATGATAAGAAAATGTCCCGAAAATACATGAAACCGGGGATTTAATACATTTTAAGCCATTTTTCAGGCTGAGATAGTAGCTTTTGTCACAATTAAAATGAAATTATGTAACCTATTACTAATCATAAATTGAAATCGTTATTTCAATAAGTTTAAGAAATAACAGCACTTTCCTTTTCAAGGAAGTGAGTCACCTGAATGGCGGCTGCCGCACCCATGCCTGCAGAGGTGATCACCTGGCGAAAGTGTGAATCTGCCACCTCACCCGCAACAAACACTCCCGGTACATTTGTTTCCATATGGGAATTTGTTTTGATAACGCCTTCATCATTCATATCCAACTGACCTTGAAACATTTGAGTATTCGGTGTATGACCAATGAAAATGAACAATCCGTCCGTTTTATGCTCAGAAATCACATTGGTCTGGAGATTCTTGATCGTAAGCGTGGTTAATTTTTCTGACCCATTCACTGCAGTAACCACCGTATTCCAGATAAAACTGATCTTGGGATTCTGAAAAGCTCTTGTTTGCAGCACCTTGCCAGCCCGTAAAGAATCACGGCGATGGATAATGGTAACTGATGCCGCAAAGCGCGTCAGGAATAAGGCTTCTTCGATGGCACTATCCCCGCCGCCGACAACGACAATGTTTTTTCCTTTAAAAAACCAGCCATCGCAGGTACCACAATAGGAAACCCCTTTGCCTGTTAATTCTGACTCACCGGGAACCTCCAGGTGATTGGGGCGGGCACCCGTACCAATGATCAGTGTCTCTGCCAGGTATGATCCGTTGTCCGTGCTGACCCTGAATGGTCTCTGTGAAAGATCAACCTGGTTTGCAGAATCAAATTCGATTACCGCACCGAAACGTTCGGCTTGCTTCTGAAACAGTTCTCCAAGCTCCGCCCCGCCGACGCCATCGGGAAAACCAGGGTAATTTTCAATTGTATGGGTAAGGGATGCCTGACCGCCCAGCTCAGTACCGGTCAGCACAACCGGCTGAAGCTCAGCCCGGGCGGCATACAAAGCTGCCGTTAAACCGGCAGGACCTGAACCAAGCACAAGCACACGAACAGATTTTTCTACAGCACTATTTGAACCAAGCGATACACCGCCAAGAGAGAATGTCATATTTTGTCCTTTAGATTTGTTATATACTGCATTTTATCAGATGCTTATCGGCTGGGAAAGTTGCAGATATTAAATTCTCAGCCAATTATGAACTGCATTTTTATCGTAAAATGATGGTTTTGTTATACAACTAAATCAGTTTCATCCAATTTTTCTACCTTTTCTGTATGGTAACACCTATTATGTTTTCAAATGATGCAAGATGGATAGCTCCTGATAGGAGTATCCAGTAAAATAGAACAAGATACTCACCTGGAGAATTTTATGCGAGAAGTTGCTGTTTTAGGTATCGGCCAGACTATCATCGACGAGCAGTGGGAAAAGTCCCTGAAAGAAATTGCAGGGGAAGCTGCCTTCGCTGCCATGCATGATTCAGGAGTGGATCACCCGGAGGGATTGTTTGTCGGTAATATGCTCTCCCCGCTTGTTGGCGGGCAAAATCAACTCGGAGCTTTCATTTCTGATTGGACCGGTATGTGGGGAGCAGAAGCGGTGAAGGTGGAGGCAGCCTGCGGGTCAGGAGCTGCAGCTTTCAGAGCAGGTTTGATGGCTGTCGCATCAGGTGAAATGGAATCTGCATTAATCGTCGGTGTAGAAAAGATGACCGATAAGGCCGGGCATGATGTCACCGCTGCTTTGGCAACTGCTGCCGATGCAGATTATGAACTTGAACAGGGCATTTCCTTTGTGGGATTGAACGCGCTGGTGATGCGCCGATACATGTATGAATTTGGCTGGAAACACGCCGATTTCGCCCCTTTTTCGATTAATTCTCATTTGAATGCCTTAAATAACCCGTATGCCAGACTGCATGAAAAAATCACCCTGGATCAGTTTGAACGGTCTTCAATGGTGGCAACACCGATTAACCTGCTGGATGCTTCCCCAATCGGTGACGGGGCTGCAGCTGCAATTATCGTACCGGCAGAAAAAGTCAATTCCATTCCGGGCAGCCCAAAAATAATTGCAGCCGGGTCAGCATCGGCTACCGATACGATCGCAATACACAGCCGAAAAGATCCATTATTTCTTACAGCCGCATATTCTTCCTCGCAGCAGGCTTATAAAATGGCTGGAGTAAGCATCGAAGATATTGATCTTTTTGAATTGCATGATGCCTTTTCAATCATGTCTGCGCTGTCACTGGAAGCCTGCGGGTTTGCAGAGCGCGGAAAGGGCCCAAGTCTGGGTCTGGATAATGAGATACGCCTGCACGGCGGCAGGATCCCGATCTGCACACGGGGCGGATTAAAAGCACGCGGACACCCTGTGGGTGCAACCGGTATGTATCAGATCGTTGAAGTCATTCAACAGCTGAGAGGCGAATGTGAAAGCGGGCAGGTGGATGGTGCGCGGATCGGAATGGCTCAAAATATCGGCGGCAGCGGTGCCAGCATTTTGACCCATATTTTTAAATCAATATAGGCACGATTTTTTCAAAGCAGGCCGCCCATTCGTTTCAAATACAAACGATAAAGAAGCGGTATATATACACGGTCCAAAGACTGGGCGGCCCGCACAACACGGCCACCAAAACCTCTTTTGAAACGATAAACTCCCCATAAACCGTCATGCCGGTTTTCAAATTGGGCTTCCAGGACAGATTCTGATTCATCCGGCACACCCCACATATCGTAAGTTTTGCAGCCCCGGGCCTGTGCCCATTTAATTGCGTGCCACTGCAATAGGTAAGCCGGCATTCGGCTTCGTTCTTGATCATTGGAAGCGCCGTAAAGATACCAGGACCGTTCACCGCAGGCAAAAATCATCAAAGCGGCCAGCGGCCGGCCTTCAAATTCAGCAAGAAGAAGTTCAACAGAACCAGATGGGGCAAATAGATCATAGGCTTTGCGATAATAATCAAGGGAATGAACCCCAAATCCATCCCGGCCGCCGGTCACCTGCATCAACTTGAAAAAACCTTCCAGGTCATTCCAGGAACGGACAATAATATTTTTTTTCTCAGCCAGGCGGATGTTATACCTGCATTTTTGTTTCATGCGGAGCAGAATCTCATCATCTGAACCGGCAAGATCGATCACTACCGTGCGAGGCGGTTGAATATTATAGGCAGCTGATTTGAACTGCCATGGATTTTCAGCCAGATCAATTGACTCATCATCATCCCAGGCATCGGGTTCAATTTTTAAAAATATGGCGTGTTTTTTTCTGCACAAGGCATCGATCTCTTGCAGCATAGCCTGTGTCAGAATCGATATATTTGAGCCGAAAATTGGTTTGGGAGCATATGCAATAGTAAAACCCAGGGGAAGCTTACGAAACAAGATCTGTATACCTGTGTTTCCGCTGATCAATCTCTCCACATCCCAACCGAAGGCAGCTTTTAATTCTCCCCATTCAGCAGATTGAAGAAGATGATGATCCGGGTGTTCTGATAAATAAGCCCGCCAGTCCGAAAAATTGACTATCGGCATCGGCCAAAAATCCACTTTTTATACAACATCGGTGACATCCACGGGTGAAAGTGCAGCCCGTATTGCAGACCCCGGCACAACCCTATCCAAAAGATCGATGATCTCTTCTTTTTGACTTTTTTCAACAAGGCCGGACAGGCTCGAGATACACTCATCCAGGGCTGATGATTCGATCATTACTTCACCGGTGGACCGGAATATATCAGGATGCGGTGTCGGGTCATAAGTTTTATCAGTTTCCCAGAGTTCTTCCCGCAGTTTTTCACCGGGACGGACACCTGTAAATTCAATTTCAATATCCCTGCCTGGTTCGAGACCGGAGAGACGTATCAGGTCTTCTGCCAGGTCCAAAATACGGACCTGTTCACCCATGTTCAGAAGAAAAGCTTCACCGCCTTTTCCAAGGGCTGCAGCCTGCAATACAAGGTGCACAGCTTCCGGAATGGTCATGAAAAATCTGAACATGTCAGGGTGCGTGATCTGCACCGGCCCGCCATTTGCGATCATTCTTTTAAACAACGGCACAACAGAGCCGCGGCTGCCCAGGACATTGCCAAATCTGACAACTGAATATTCTTTTCCAGTTCTCAATGCTGAATCGAGAACGATCATTTCAGCCATGCGCTTGGTTGCCCCGTAGACATTAGCCGGATGAACTGCTTTGTCAGTAGAGATCAGAACCAGGCGTTTCACATTACAACGGTTAGCTGCAGCCACCACATTTTTTGTACCAAGAATATTATTTGAAACCGCTTCTTCCACATTTATCTGCATCAACGGCACGTGCTTATGCGCTGCTGCATGAAAAACTATCTGCGGTTTAAATTGTTCAAAAATACTTTGCATGCGTACTTCATCCCTGACATCCGCAATCACAGGAATCAACTCGAGGGCAGGATAATCTTTTTTCAGCTCAAGAAGTGCTTCAAAAATGCTGTTTTCACCGTGTCCCAGCAATATCAGGCTGTCTGCCTTCCAGCGGGCTATTTGACGGCATAATTCACGGCCTATTGAGCCGCCAGCACCTGTGACGAGGACGCGCTTGCCCGAAAGAGCCTGTCCGATCAATTCCTCATGAATGCGAACCGGTTCCCGGCGCAGAAGGTCGGTAATCTCCACTTCCCGTAAGCGGCTGACATTAACCTTGCCACCTAACAATTCATAGATTCCCGGCATGGTACGGAAAGGAACAGCTCTTTTCCGGCAAACATCCGCAACGAGCCTGACAACCCGTCCTGGAGCAGAAGGAATTGCAATAATTACTTCATCCACCTGCTGCTCATCCAGGGTTTTGGCCAGATCCGATAATTTACCAATGACTGGAACACCGAGCAAAGAATGTTTTTGCTTCGCGAGATCATCATCCAGGAAACCAACCGGTTCCAGATTGATCTGACGGGTCTTTTGCATTTCTTTTACAACGAGTGCTCCGGCATCCCCGGCACCAATAACGAGTATCCGGCTGGTTTTCCCTTTGCTTCGAGGTGCACCTGACTCGGCGATAATCCTCAACGCAAAGCGTAACCCGCCGACCATGAGAAGTGATAAGAGCCAATCAATGGCAAGCACCGAACGCGGGAATCCGGGCCCGACAATTCCCAGCCAGAAAAGAGAAACAAAAATGACCGAGATGATCACAGAAGCTGAAGTTACAGCCAAAGCTATCAGTTTGAGTTCATTGATACTGGCGTAGATCCAGAGCCGGCGGTAAAAACCAAAATAGTAATAAACCAGCGGTTTGATGACCAGGCCTAAACAACCCAGCCATAATGCCCCCTGAATATAATAACGGACAAAATCAGGCGTGAATTCGAGCCGCAATGCATAACTGCCCAGCACAGAAATAATTATGAGCAGGAAATCAGCGATCAAAACAACCCGGTTGCGGAATCTATTTGTCATTGGGTTTTCAGTAATTATTTTAGGGGGATAGTATGCCGGTTCAAGCGCTTTTCATCCAATCAACTACTGATTTTAAACCTGCAGCAAGATCAGTTTTTGCCTGGTAACCGAGAATTGAGGCGGCTTTTTGAGGGCTGCCGACTGAGCGGTAAATATCACCCGCCCGGGCTGGTTCAAATATTGGAGAGGCGGAACCCGGGACTAAGCGCCTAAGTTCTTCCACCAGGTCTGAGACGCTTGTCTCGTGACCAGGACAAATATTGAATATCTGCCCGGGAGCAGCAGGATGGAGTGATGCCGCCAGGTTGGCGCGGACAACATCCCCGACGTAGATCAGGTCGCGGGTTTGACCGCCATCACCGTAAATAGTGATTGGAAGACCGTCCAATAAACGGCGGGAGAAAATGGGGAAAGCTGCAGCATACAT
>CAZBRI010000137.1:0-7397 GCA_964494055.1 uncultured Anaerolinea sp. | reverse complement strand
TCAGGTGACTGGAGTTCAGACGTGTGCTCTTCCGATCTGGAAACCGTCCGCGCTGCGGTACGGAACTGCACAATGAAAGGCGGCCCCCGTCACTTCAGCGGTGCCGGCTGCGAGATCCCGGATGGAACCCCGGATGAGAATCTACTGGCGCAGTATGAGGCGCTGGGGGATTTTCACAGTCTAACAACGTATATTGGAAATCCTGGAAGGATGCCAGGATGAATTTCTTGAACATCAGAAATATTATTGAACTTTTTTTAAAGAATTTTTGAGAATTTGCTTTGGAAGTTAGGACCTGCTTTCTTTGACAAAATTAGCGCTTTTGAAGATTAATATTGTATTTATAAAATACTGTATCGCTTTCCATTTAATAAATATTAAAAAATGTTGAATGAATTCCCGCTTGTTGAAGTGGTGTTGACAATAAATGCATTCCCGACATGAATTTTTCTGTCTAGACAGATTATTTCATGCTCGATATCATAATCGAAATCTGTAACTTATAATTAAGTGAAATGGACAATATCAAGCTGTTATTACAAATTATTATAAATTTTCCCTTTCTGTATAATTGTTTGCAATATAAGAAATTTTCCTTTGGTTGTGAAGGTTATAATCAGAAAATATATTTTTCAAAAAGTGTAAAAGCATAAATTTTTGATCATTTGAAAAGAAAGAAAAAATTTCTTGTTTTATTCTGTAGAAACAAATAACAAGGGTATATTTTGATAGATGAAATGAATATTCAAGAAAATATAGAAAGCGAAATTACCACCCTGGCAAAGGGTGCTTTCGTCTCAACAATTGGCAATATATCTGGGAGGGTCTTGAATGTTGCTGCTCAAATCATGATAGCCCGCGCACTTTCCCCTGAGTTTTTTGGGTTGTATGCCTTAGGCTGGGTGATTATGCGTTTATTAAGCCCATTTGCAGACTTTGGTGTCAGACGAATGATTACTGTGTATGGTCCGCAGTTCTGGTTAGTGGATGAATCACGTATGCAGCGTGTGATTAAAATTTCATTTTTGCTTGGAGTTCTTGTAGCATTCTTGCTGGCAGTTCTTTTATTAGTATCCAGTAATCAAATTGCAGTATTAATATTTAACAATGCTCAAATCAATCCTGTTATTCAAGCATTCGCATTTATCCTTTTTTTCCAAACAATTATGTGGATTGGAGAAAGCCTAACTATGGTAACCCTTGACATGCGTTATCAGGTTTGGACTTCAGATATTATTCAACCTTTGACAAATTTTGTTCTGATCGCTATTTTTCTTAGAATGGGTTTGGGTTTTGATGGTGTACTGAAAGCAACAATTATCTCCTTTATTATTGCGTCAATATTTTCGATTATATTCGTAATAATTCTGTTCCGAAAAGTTTTTCTGGCAGAATTTATCAAGGATCCCCCTATCAGTGAATTAATAACTTCTTCCATCAGCGGTATCCTTCCAAGTTTATTTTTAGGGATTCTTCCCTGGTTAAATAGGTTACTGCTTGGTGTTGTCCGACCGGTTTGGGATGTTGGGATTTTTCAGGCGGCCTCACAATTTTCGCTTCTATTTTCACTCATTATCATGGGTGTAAATTCTGTTTTAGGACCGATTATTGCAAAATTTAATTTTTCTGGTGACAAACAAAAAGAATTGAATGAAATATATATTTTGACAACAAAATGGATTATATATTTCGCACTGCCAATCAGCATTGTCACATTTGCTGTGCCGAAATTAATTATTTTGGTTCTTTTCGGAGAGAATTTTGTAGATGGCGCGATAGCTTTGCAGATCCTGACAATAGGACAGATAATCAGTCTTGCAACCGGTGCTACCGGTACACTACTGGTTAATTCAAAACATATTAATAGTTTAAGCAAAACAGCATTAATTGGATTGGTGATTACAATAATTTTTACCCCGTTATTTTCAGTTTCAATGGGTATTTCTGGTGCAGCATTTGCCATGGCGTTGGCATATGGCGTCATTAGCATTGTTACTGTTATTCAAGTAAGGCGTAATCTTGGAATTTGGCCTTATGACAAAAGATATTGGAAAGGCCTATTATCTGCGATCATTAGCATTGTTATTTGTTCCGGCTTAAGAATATTAACCCATGATCTTCAATCATTTTGGCAATTGGGCATTATCTCAATTGGTACACTGGTTAGTTTTGTTTTATCATTATTTCTCTTAGGACTTGATGTGGAAGACAATCTGGTCATAAATTTACTTATGGGTAAAATAAATATTTTATTTGGATTTACCAGAAAAATATGAGCAAGCATTTTCATACGGGAAAAAATAATAAACTTATCAATTATGGCAGCGGTTTGGTTGTTTTCTCCGTACTATTGTTTTGGGGTGGATTATTTGGGATGGAATCATCTGAATCTTTTTCAATAGGGATACTGAGAGTTCAGGATATTACCTCCTTCCTTGGGATTGGGCTCATTATTTTAGGTACGATTATTCGTGGAACTATTTCTAGAAGTTTCATTAATAATATTTTTTTATTTGGAATGTGGTTATTATTTGGGGTATGTGTGGGTTTATTAAATGGTAACTCACTTAATAATATTGGATTTGAGGCTCGGGGACAAATGTACGTTTTGTTTGGTGCGATTGTCAGCTCAAACATAACAAAAGACAAGGTTAAGTCATATTTAAATCTATCAGCTTTGCTCATCGCCGCAGCGGTCATCATTCAATGGTTATTCATTATTTTGAATGTTAATTTTCTATTACTAAGCGGCGGTAATATTGGCAATATTTTCACACTTAATATCCCTCTTGTTCGGCCGGGGGGAGGTTTTCACCTGGTCGGTATTGGATTAATACTCGCAATTGGTCCGTGGTCAGAAGGAATATTGTTGTCTGCAGTAATACTTGGAATTGCCGTCATTATCAGTCAATCAAAAACCTATTGGATGTTGAGTGCTTTTGCTTTGTTTATTAGTCCATTCTTAAATAGAAGATTCCGGTTTTGGGGTATTGTTAGAAATATTACACTTGCTTTTTTCGCAATCATCTTATTATACGTCGTGTTTAGTACCGCTGGTTCATTATTGTTTTTGAAAAATGTTTCCCCAATTGAGAAATTCACAGCGGTATTTACAGATCGGGATATTCGCTTCGGAGTTCTTGATGTTCGACAGATTGAATTGAATTATGTGAATTCAATACTGAAAAAAAGTAACCCAGCTGAACTTTTTTTTGGACGGGGATTGGGTTATATTTATCATCCATTAAATGCGGTTTTTTACAGGTCGGATATTCGAGACCAGGAAGTATTAGCAATGTTCGTTCATAACACATTAGCCTGGGTTATGCTTAAATTCGGCTTGATTGGAATTATATTTATTTTTATTATTCTTTTATTTGTTCTAAGACGAATCAGGATTGGAAGTATATACCAAAAACAACTTGGATTTGTATTATTGATGCTGGTTATCGGCTCATTAGCTATGGGCACATTTCAAGATCCACTTTCGGCATTTTTGTTCGGTTTATTAGCGGTTGAGAAGGTTTATTAAATTGAAATTATTTCTTATTTGGAGGCTTTGATGAGTTTCATGCTCGAAAAATTAGAGCAGACCCCAATAATCTATATAATGGGAGCAGGACGAAGCGGTAGTTCAATTTTAGGTGAAGCGATTGGTATGCTTCCAAGGACATTACACTTAGGTGAGGTACTGGGAATATTTGATTATTGCTCTGATAAAAGTGATCAAATTGTGTGCAGTTGTGGAAAACGTTATGAGAATTGCATTTTTTGGAATAGTCTCATGAGTAAATCATTCGGTAATAATTGGCGCGATATAATTCTCAATTACAGGGTTCTGGGAAAATTGCCAAGTACAAAAAAATTGTTAATTGGAAAATTTCTCCATCAATCACCAAATAAAAATGTTGAACTGATGTACAGAAATAATTTATTACTTAAGAATGCGTTACACCAGACAGATTCCAAAATAATTATTGACTCTTCAAAGTCCATTCCTTATGCAATCATGATGAAAGACTCAGGTTTGTTTAATATTTTTCTGGTTCATCTAGTAAGAGATCCAAGGGCAGTTTTATATTCCTGGTTACACCGTCCAATTCAAATATATAATGAAGAGAAACAGGAATCCATTCTGCGAACACGTTCGTTTTTAGAAGGAATACTTGAATGGATTTATTCTGATGTCGGTGCTCACATATTGCGGATATTTGGTTACCCATTTATTGAAATTCTGTATGAAGATTTCATAGAGAATCCAGCAGAGACAATTCAGAATCTGATTGAATCTGCCAGGGAGCATGAAATAGGGCTTGATGAGAGTGTCGAGGCGATGAACATTCTTCGAGAGAAAAAAATAACCTTACATAATCATTGGTCTGGGGGTAACCCTCGTCTCAGAGAAAAAAGAGGATTAATTTCTCTTAAACCTGATAATCACTGGATCGTTGATCGAAATATATCGGAAAAAATTTTTTCAAATTTATTGTTCAGTCCATGGTTATTATTTTACGGTTATTTTTGGAAATAGCGATATGCGAATTATCGCAATAACTCCTGAACTTCCTTATCCGCCTGACCAGGGTGGACGTATACGTATGTACAACATATTGACGCGCCTGGCAAAGAAGCATGAGGTTCACTTGATTTCTCTCACTTCAGAGCAAATATCTTTAGAATATAAAACTTTTTTAGATAATTTATTTGCATCTGTGAGCTGTTACAATTCAAATCGATCAGTTTATTCTTTAGCATATTGTTTATTTTTAAGTTTGTTCTGGCAGCGGCCTTATAAATTATATAAAAGCACTCCTCCCGGTTTTAAATCTTTTTTGCGTTCAAAGATTCAAAATATTGCCCCGGATATATTACTATTTGATTTTCATTATCTTTTGGACAGTGTGCCGGATTTAAAAATACCAAAAGTTGTTGTTTTGCATAATCTTGATCATATTTTATATGCCCGTTTTGCTGCCGAAAGTGGTTTTTCTCTAAAAAAAATTCATGGAATCATACAAAAACCATTATCAATGAATCTTGAAATTAAATTACCGGTAATATTTGATCATTGTGTGACAGTTTCTAAAATTGAAGATAATATTTTACGTTCAATTTCAAGCTCTTTTAATACTTCAGTGATTCCAAATGGGGTTGATATAGAATTTTTCACACCAAATTTCAAATCTCCCCCTTCTTTTTGCGATGATCAAAGTGATATTGTCTTCTTTGGATCGATGGATTATTATCCTAACATTGACGGCGCAATTTTCATGATTGAAAAAATTATGCCGCATATCTGGAAAACTGATCCGAAGGTTTCGATTTCAATCGTCGGACGAAACCCCGGAAGATTAATCCGGTCATATTCTCAAGATGCCCGTGTACGGATTATCGGTGGCGTTGATGATATGCGACCGTATATTATTAATGCAAAAGTAACAGTGGTTCCATTGCGGATGGGCGGAGGTACACGCCTAAAGGCACTTGAGGCAGCTGCAATGGGTAAAGCAATTATTGGTACAAGCATTGGTTTAGAAGGGCTTGAGTTTGTAGATAGGAAGCATATATTAATCGCCGATACCCCTAATGAATTTGCAGAACAGGTTATTGCTTGCCTAAACTCAGCAATCTTGCGTGAAAGCCTTGGTAGCCAAGCTAGAAAATTCGTTGAAGAAAATTACAACTGGGCGCACCTCACTGATAAAATGGAAGATCTGTTAAAGAGTGTGGTTGATCGTTATTAAGGAAATGAGATGCTTGATACTTTGAAGAAAATGATTATTGGCACAAAGCTAGAACCTTTTGCCAGAAACCTCCAGGCAATATTAAAGCTAGGTTGGAGTTCCGATGATTTATCAATACAAAGAATATTAAAACTATCTGTAAGAGAAGACTCAAATTGTGTAGATGTTGGCTGTCATCGCGGAATGTTTTTGAGACAGATGTTATTATATGCGCCAAAAGGTGAACATTATGCATTTGAGCCATTACCAGGTTTCTTCAAAGGATTATTACAGGAGTATGGTCATAATCCAAACGTACATTTGTATGAAACCGCGTTAAGCGATGTCAGCGGGGAGACGACATTTCAACACGTTGTTTCCAATCCTGCAATGAGTGGTCTAAAGATAAGAAATTATCCGCGGTTGGACGAAAAAATACAAAATATCACTGTGGCGACAGAAACACTTGATAATATTATTCCCGCGATTCGGAATATTAATTTTATCAAAATAGATGTGGAAGGAGCAGAATTACAGGTTCTGAGAGGAGCGATAAATACCATTAATAGATGTCATCCTGTGATCGTTTTTGAACATGGCCGTGGTGCTGCGGAATATTATGGAACTTCGCCGGATGATATATTTTCCTTTTTATCCGAACGTTGTAGTTTAAAAATCTCACTTTTGAATACGTATCTGGAAAATAATGGCGGCCATCCGTTGACCCGGGAATCGTTTTGCGAGCAGTTTGTTATTGGCCAAAATTATAACTTTGTAGCATATCCTTGAATTATTTTTATTGTTTTAATTAAATTTAGTATTATTAATTTGACTGACGAATCAGATGAGAATTGGAATTGATGCAAGTTTTATTTCGTTTCCAGGTGTTGGGCGGTACATAAGCTGCCTAATTAAAGGCTTTCAATCCCTAAATTTAGATGACCAGTTTTTCATGTATGGCCTGGGTCAGGACCGGCTTCAACTTGAACAACTAGTAAATCATAATATCTTCCTCAAAGAACTGAATTTCAAACCTTTATCTATTTTTTCTCAAATAGAATGGAATAGAATTTTAATAAGAGATGATATCGAAATATTTCACGCAGCACACTATGTTCATCCTTTATGGTTACCAAAAAAAATCAAATTGGTGATTACACTTCATGATGCCGTGTATTTTAGATTTCCTCCTCCCGGAATAAAAGGATTCTTTGTTAAAAATTATTACAATTTCTTTATGAAGCACGCTTCCAGGAATGCTGATGAATTAATTACGGTTTCAACTTTTTCGCAGGCAGAATTATCTTCAATATTTAGTGTTGAACCATCTCAACTGCATATTGTCCCGAATGGTTTGGATCCATTTCTTGTAAAAATCGGGTTGAGTGATTGTCAAACTATTTTACGATCAATGAACTTACCAAAAAGATACTTCTTATATGTTGGTTCGAATAAACCATGGAAGAATTTAGATATGCTAATCACGGCATTCACGGAAATTTGCCCATGGGAACATGATGTAGTTCTCGTGATAGCAGGTAAAAGAGGGAAGAATGAACCAGGAATTAACCGGATGACAAATGACCCCAAGTTATCCCCTTTTATTCGATTGTTAGGTTCTGTTAGCGAAGAACAACTTAGCTGTTTATATTCAAACGCAATTGCTACTCTCAT
>CAZBRI010000136.1:0-7398 GCA_964494055.1 uncultured Anaerolinea sp. | reverse complement strand
GTCCACACGTTCAGGGGAGAAGCAGATGAAAAGATCCTCACCGACGGTGAGTCCTGATTTTCCATCTTTTGTCAGCATGGGAACCATCAATTCACGGGTTGTTCCGGGGTAGGTTGTTGATTCCAGAACGATCACCATTCCCGGATGGATATATTTTGCAAGCTGTTCAGTTGCTGAAAGGATAAAAGACATGTCAGGATCACCGGTCTGCCTGAGTGGTGTCGGCACACAGATGCTGACCGCATCCATCTCAGCCAGTGCAGCAAAGTCAGCTGTCATATTTAATTTTCCGGCAGCATGCAGACGAGATACAGTTTCGGATGGAACATCCTGAATATATGAAATACCTTTATTAAAGGTCTCCACCTTTCTTGGATCAGGATCGATCCCCAGAACATTGAACCCTTTTTCTGCAAAAACGACAGCCAGGGGCATGCCTACATACCCCATACCCAAAATCCCAATCCTGGCAGTTTTATCCTGAAGTTTCTTGATTAAGTTTTCTTTTGTTGTCATGGTTTCCTTCTTTCGCATTAATTTGCGAGGTTAATGTATTTCCCACCGTATTGTTCGATGGACATGGAATTGAATAAAATAAGCCGATAAAAAATAATTTCTCATAATTAAAACAATTTAGATTGTTTTGCTTCTTCCTTTATTGTACGTGATTCTTTGTTTTCCGTCACAATCTGATCTGCGTTTTTATCCATTTTTTCCGGATTACTGGATGTGTTTCTTTTCTGGGTTTCTTTCCGGGCAATTTCTAATAATTGTGGAAGTCTTGCAAAATCAGCCAGGATGGTTGATTTTAATGGCGGTTGATGTAATGCTGCTGCAGGATGGAACATGGCGATCACAAATCGATCAGGTTGATTTTCTGCCGTTATTCGCCTCATTTGACCGTGCACCTGGGTGATTTTGACTGAAGGCAGGTACTTTGCCATGGAAAACCTGCCCAGTGTGATAATTATTCTTGGGTTGATGACTTCAATTTGCCTGTTTAAAAACTGCCCGCAGGCTGATAATTCTTCCGGGAAAGGATCACGGTTTAATGGCGGCCGGCATTTTACAACATTACAAATGAATACATCTGACCTTTGTAAACCTGCCTGTCCAAGCAGTTCGACCAAAAATTTTCCCGCTGTACCAATAAATGGTTTTCCCTGTTTATCTTCGTTCGCACCCGGCCCTTCCCCGATCAGCATGATCTCCGAATTTGCAGGTCCCTCACCAGGAACAGACATTGTCCGGGTTGTATGTAGTATGCATTGAGTGCAGTTGGCAACTTCACCAGCGATCACAGACAGTTCATCTTGTGCAGTCATTGATTGTCTCCAAAGCTCATCAAAATTCCTGTTTTGAAAAAATCACCCAGTATGATGTCGATATTTTACAAAATTCAATGGCTGGGTCAGATCCAGGGTCATTAATAAGGCATCTTCGCCATTATCCTGATAGTATTTTGGTCTTATGCCAACGATCTCGAAACCCAAATCCAGGTACATTTTTTGGGCAGCCAGGTTGCCTCCCCTGACTTCCAAATGATAAATCCTGGCTCCATCTTCAAAGGCTGCATCCATGCCGTATTGAAGCAATTTTTTCCCGATTCCTCTTTGTCGAAATTCGGGATGAACCGCAATCGTGGCAATATGTGCTTCATCCAGGACCCTCCAAATGACCATGGCTGCCACTATCGTTGATTTAGTTTGATTCTCTGCGGGCTGTTCTAATTCAACAACCCAATTTCGGGCGTTGATATTGTGTAATTCTATTTCGAAGGCTGCATCAGGCCAGGGCTGGCTGAAACTTATTTGGTCAATCTGACAAACTGCTTTCAGATCATCTTCGATCATCGGGCGGATTTTCATATTCTTTTTGCACCGGTGACTGGGTCAGGAATTGGATCGGAAAGGTGAAGGTAATTCGGAGCCAGGTTGTTTGGATCATCAATACTGCCAGCCTGCCAGCGTTTATAGGCTAATTCAGCCAATATAGCCGGACGGCGCATGCCAAGGGCTGCTGACATAAGTGATATATTTGGATTTTGTCCCAGGAAAATTCTTTCATCTTTAGAAAATTCCCCGCACACAATCGTATGTTCTTTGATTGATGAAGAAAGTTCTGCTGCTGTCATGATCACGGGAGGACTGTCTGCCCGCCATCCGTTTTCATTACCGGGTTGGCTGGTATTGTTTTTGAAAACATATAACCCGGCAGCAAATCGTCCTCTGCCGGCGGGAATGCTGCATACCATCTGCAGATTTGAACCACTCTGCCCTGCAGCGGCAATATCTAGAGTATCAATTCCGATAACCGGAATGTTAAGCGCGAAAGCCAATCCTTTTATAAACGAAAGACCTACACGTAAAGAAGTAAATGAACCCGGTCCAATTGCTGTTCCTAATGCTTTAATTTCCCCAATCTCTTTATTAGCTCTTAAAAGGAGCTGAGTGACCGCAGGAGCCAATTCTACAGTATGGCGGGTCTTGGTAGTCCAGAGCATTTCTGCCAGAACACTGAAACCATCGTATAAAGCCAATCCTATTTGAGGTGTGGAAGTATCAACCGCGAGTAACATTATTTTGATTCACCATAGTTTTTTCTGATATTTTCAACAATTGAAATATACCTGCCGCCAGCCGGGGTAAATACGATCGTACGGATATTTTCAGGGAGTTGATTTAGGGTATTCGTTTCCGCTTTGGAATTATTTGATGAAATTTCATCAGCATCCTGCTCGAAAATATAGTCCAGGGTGATCCACAGCCTTTCTTTAGGAAGTATTGATTCCATTCTTTCAGGCCATTCAATAATCAAAGCTCCATTAACAAGCATACTCTCCAGGTCTAATTCTTCTGCCTCAGATGCGGATTCTACTCTGTATGTGTCAAAATGAAATAATTGTTCCCCGTCAGGACGCCTGTAAACATTTACCAGGACAAAAGTCGGGCTGGAAACTGCATCCAGTGAACCCCATCCGGCTGCCAGCCCCTGTACCATGGTTGTTTTTCCAGCACCCAGTTCTCCCTGTAAGCAAATTACATCACCTGGCAGAAGCTGTTGACCAAGCCGCATCCCTAAAAGCCGCGTTTCTTCTGGACTGCAGCAAGTCAATTCAAATGGATTCCCAATATTATTTTGCAATTTGTTGGCCTGGTTATGTTTTTTAAATATGCCCGGCAGCTGAAGAGTCCGGGTGTGCATCAGCATTTTCTTTAATTATTCCAAGCTTCTCGGCAATCGTTTTGGCAATGTCAATTGAAGAATTCGGGCGGGCTGCCTGTTTACAGGCTTCCACAACCTTAAGACGCTCCTCCGGGTCTTTGACCCAGTTTCTCAGTGCAAAAACAACGCGCTGCGGGGTTGGAGCCCAAACGCCAGCACCAACTTCAACGGTATATGTCACATTGCCATCTTCCTGACCGGGAAGTTTTGAAAATAATATGATCGGTAAATTGGCATTTAGTGCTTCAGCAATTGTTCCGGGTCCGGCTTTCGTTACGAGTACATCTGCAGCCCGCATAAAATCCGGCATATCCTTTGTAAAACCATAGATAATTGTAGGAATTTGCCAGTGTGTTTTTTCCAGGCTTGTTTTTAAACGTTCATTTCTTCCGGCAACAATAATTAATGCGACATCAAGCCCTGAATCAGAAATGGCCCTGGCTGTCTGTCCAAGCGGACCCATTCCTTCACCGCCGCCAACAAGCAATACGACTAACTTATCTTTTGGCCAGCCCAACTTTTCACGTAAAGCTGATTTTTCACCACCCGGAATACAATATTTTCTTGCAACAGGCTGGCCGACCACTTTGACAATTTCCTCAGGCATGCCGAATTGATAGGCTCTTTGACGAGCCATCTCAGTTGGAACCAGGATGACATCCGAACGCTTGTCAAACCATAAGGCATGAGTTGTTACCATATCTGTCACAACGGTAATAAATGGCGGCCTCTTTTTCCCAAGTGCTTTTAAAAACCATGAGATTGCCAGCGGGTGTACTGTAACCACCAGGTCGCTTGGATGATTTTTAATAATTCTGCGTGCAGTTCTTGCAGCAACCGGCCACATTGTGGTCGTGATTGCCCTTGCCTGGGCGCGGCCATCCGTAACCTTAAAGCTGGCTCCCCAAATCTGAGGTGCAAGGACCATGTATGGGTACCAGTCTGGCATACGATTAAGGGGTCTAGGAGCATAATCTTTAAAGATATCTACTTTTTCACAGGTAAATGTATCCGGATATTCGATCTCAAGTGCTTCAATGATCGCCTCTGTTGCTGACCTGTGTCCACCGCCGGTATCTGAAAAAAGGAAAAGGATATGTGGTTTTTTATTTTGCATGAGATTTATCCGTGATTATTTCTTCGTATGTTGTAAGGTTATTGGGTAATGGCCGTGAAGTGATTGTTTTAACCCGCCGGCTGAGCTCCCGCCTGGTAAGCATCACCCGGTGCTGACAGGTACAACATTCCAGGCCAATATCAGCACCCAGGCGTGTAATTGTCCATTCATAACCCCCGCATGGGTGCGGTTTCCTCAGTCGAACAATATCGTTAATTTGAAGATCAGGAAGCATAGATTGTTATACTCACGGCAAAATTATACCGTATGTGCTTGACGGTATTTTCCATTCCCTGAAGTAATCCTGTCTACCAGGACGGAATTTTTAATAATCGACTTGAGTAAAAAAATTCGTACCATCAAATTGGCAGGCTAAATATATCTTTGCAGCTTCCACTCAATAATTAATACATGTTAGAATTGTTTGCTTGTTAATTTTATGGAGGTCTTTTTTATGAATAATGAATTTTACAGCATCGATATTGCTGGATTAAAGCGAGATTTGCGGTTATTTCAGATTGCTCCCGGTTTAAAGATTGCTATTCTGAATATCCTTGGAGATACAGAATTAGTTGAAGCTTGTGGAAGAGCACTTGCTGAAAAATTGCAGGCGCTGGATTATGATATTTTGGTGACAGCAGAAGCAAAGTCCATCCCGCTTGCGTATGCGGTTTCACTCGAAACTCATAAACCATATATCGTTCTGCGAAAATCGTATAAACCATACATGGGTGATGCCATCCAGGCAGAAACATTGTCCATCACCACAGGTCAGCCGCAAATTTTAATTCTGGATGAAAAAGATCGGGACCTTGTGAAAGGCAAGAAGGTTCTTATCCTGGATGATGTGATAAGTACCGGGTCTACGCTTCAGGGAATGAGGATTATCCTTGATAAAGCAGGCGCGAATGTGGTTGGTGAGGCAGCTATTTTGACTGAGGGTGAAAAATCACAGTGGCTCCATATTATTGCTCTTGGCCACCTCCCAATCTTTACAGATTGATAAAACATAATAATTAAAACAGCGGTGAAAAATTATTTTTTTATTTTTCACCGCTGTTTTTTTTAACGATTATCAATTTTCATCCAGCCGCTGCCCGATTTACTTCTTCCTGTTGGAAGCTGACTTCTTCCCTGCCGTTTAATTTTTCTTCAACTTTTTTGACAATAAGTTTGAGATGACCGCTATGAGCAACAAAATCTACGTCATCTGCCGGTACGGTTAAAACGGGGCAAAGAGTAAAATTATCTATCCATTTCTTATAAAGTAAATTTAGACTTTCCAGGTACTCCTTCGAAATGGAAAGTTCGTAGTCGCGGCCTCTTTGGGATATTCTCTCGACCAAAGTTGGGACTGAAGCTCTCAGGTAAATCACCAGGTCCGGAGGCGGTAAAAACTCAATGACAGTTTGGTAAAGGGCCTTGTAAGTACTATAATCTCTGGGTTGAATAAATCCTTGTAAAAATAAATTCTGGGCAAAAATTTCCGCATCCTCATAAACACTTCGATCTTGAATTACAGATGACGGATAATTGTCAATTTCATGGTGGGCTCGCAGCCGGTGGGTTAGAAAAAAAACCTGGGAATGAAATGCCCAGGCTTTCATATCAGAATAAAAGTCAGATAGGTAAGGGTTATCAGCTGCCGGTTCATAAAATGGTTCCCATTGCAGATCCTTGCACAATAGGTTCACCAAGGTAGATTTACCCACCCCAATATTACCGGCAACCACGATAAATTTTTTCATAACTATCCTTCAGCTTTGCTCACCGTCGGCTTATTTTTGATTCCCGGCAGCCAGTTCACTATCGATCACCTGCTGGAAAACTTCAAAGGGCTGCGCACCGACGACCGCCATTCCGTTAATAAAAAAGGTGGGAGTTGAGCTGACACCAATGCTGGAGCCATAAGTCGAATCCGTTTCTACTTCATCCTTGAAACGCCGCTCACTGAGACATTTCGAGAATTGATCAACATTCAAACCCAGGTCCGTTGCATATTGTGTGTAGGCGTCAGTTCCCAGCCCATTTTTTTCGCTAAAAAGAGCATCATGAAAAGCGTAATACGCATTTTGCTCGCCGGCACAATCGGCTGCTTCAGCCGCAGGCTGTGCTTCAGGGTGAATTGAATAAAGCGGAAAGTCGCGGTAAACAAAGCGTATCTTATCTTTATAAGTGGACATTAATCGTCCATACACTTCTGTATACCACCGGATACAATAAGGGCATTGATAGTCGCTGAATTCAACGATAGTGATTGGCGCATTATCAGGACCAATTGCTGGATCACCATCATTGCTGACATCATACCTTTTTACGTTTTTATCGATAGTCACTTGATTATCTGAAGTAGGTGCTGCCGGAGATGACTGTCTCATTAGGAACCAGCTCACACCCATGCCGAGCAGGAAAACGATTGGTAAAGCAATCCAAAAACCCAGGTTGGTTGGTCTGTCCACAGGCCGCCGAACAACCCGCCTTACCTGGATTTTTTTTACAGGTTCGTGAATTGGACTTACGCCGTTATTGTCAACCGGCAAGGCATCTTTTTGATTATCGGGGGGTTTAATTTCTGTCATGTTCAAATTATAACCTGATTGATCCCGGTAAATTGGTCTGGATAATTGGGAGCTGGATGTTAAAAAAATTAGTAAAATTGATAAACTACTTCTTTATTGATGGAACAACTTTTATTGACTTTAATATGGATTTACAGGGAGATTTCATTGAAAAAAATAAAATGGTACCCAGCCTTAATCTTAATCTTTTTTATCCAATCCGCCTGTAATTTACCAGTTTCCATCGCTAATAATCAGGGTGGCGGCCTGAAACCAACCTTGCAAAAAATATCTACGGAAACCCCTCCTGTTGTGTCTACAATGGATTTGAATGGTGTTTTACCAACGCAAACCTCACTGCCATTAATTGCCGCCACTTTTACAAATTCTTCTTCTGAAACCCCGTTACCTGTGCCTTCGGAAACTCAAACTCTGTTTCCAACTCAAACCGTTGACAGATCGGAAGAGCACACGTCTGAACTCCAGTCACCTGAAGCT
>CAZBRI010000135.1:0-7426 GCA_964494055.1 uncultured Anaerolinea sp. | reverse complement strand
ATAGCTTCAGGTGACTGGAGTTCAGACGTGTGCTCTTCCGATCTCAGCCTGTCTTTCAGCCCCACCAACCGGTAATGGTGTAAATTCATTGACTAACATCACCACACCGCTCATAAAAATGCCTCCGCGAGTGATGAACCGGAATCATTTACCATCTTCAGGTATGGAAGTGCTTTTGGTGTTATCTTGGAATACAGTTCCAGTAAATTTCTGGTCCAGCCGTTAGTGTCATAAAATTTTTCGACACGGCTCCGGCCTGCCCGGCTATATTTTTCCCGCATTTCTGCAGAATCTATCATGGCAGTCAGGGCTTCCGCTATTTCATCCGGCGCTGCCGGCTGAATCAATAAACCGGCATCATTTGCCAGCAGGTATGGATTTTCGCCAACTTTTGTCGCTATCACGGGTAATGAGGCGGACATTGCCTCAAGCACCGATACCGGGGTCCCTTCGATTAAAGATGTATTGACATAAATATCAGCCGAGCCCAGGAGATCAGGAATATCATTCCTTGGCCCGAGTAATTTCACGCAGCTATCAAGACCTAATAATTTAATTTGTTCGGCTAATTTATCTTCAATGCTGCCGCCGCCTGCTATGACAAGGATGGGCTGTGTGCCATTCTTTTTCAGCTTTGAAAATCCTTCAATTAAATAACGGAATCCTTTTACCTCAATCAATCTGCCAACCGAAATAACCATCAATCCTTCGTGAGTGCCCATTAATTCTTTGCGAATCTCTAGCCGTTTTTCCGGGGAGACAGGTGAGAACAATGGAACAGCATTGCAAATTGTATCGACTGTTTTTTGGTTTTTTAACCGGTAATGTGCATATTCCTCAACGGCAAAACCATTAGCCATAACACGCGATGCAAAATACCGGAGAGATAAATCTTCCAGGAACATGCGTTTCCTGGTTGAATTGACCCCTTCATAATTTGCAGACCGCAAAGAAGCAATCACAGGTGTTTTGGTCAGGAATCCTGCCAAAGGACCTACGATATTGGAATAGGTCAGGTAGGCATGCAATAAATCAAATTTTTCGTTTTTTAATAAATTAACAACCCCGGAAAATGATTTGGGGGTAAAAAGTTTTGGAAATGGGAAATACCTGGTTTGTATCCCTGCTTCGGCCAATTTGTTTTCAAACGGCGACCCTGAAGGTTCTGAAAGGCTGATCACGGTAACTTCAATACCGAGCGGCTGGAGCATTTCGATCAGGAAAAGCTGCATCTTTTGCGCGCCTCCCCATACAAATGTATCCAGCATTTGGGCTGTGCGCAGCATTACATAATCTCCAGCGAGGCAGAGATTGCAGATTCCAATTCCAAAATTATTGAATTTTGAGGAATTTGAGGGAATGACGCCGCATAATCAGGATCACGCATCAGGTCTGCCATATTCTTCTTTGACCCGGACAATCCATTAATACCAAAATTAAACTGGTGATTATTTCTCGCCAGAAATTTGGTACTGATGAATAACATCAGGTTACCGATTAATATAGCTGCGTAACGCCAGGCAGCATCGTTCGTGGCTGCCCTGGCGTATCCTGGAATTAAATTTACCATTAAATTATTCTTCTATACTAAAAATATTCTTCTGAACGTTTTCACCCGTTGAAAAACGGCTTTGAATTGCAACCTGTCCTGCTGCGAGGGAGATACCCACGATCACCCAGAACACATTTGAATAAGCACTGTTTTTGACGATGGCCGAGAACAGATAGCCTCCAAAGCCTGCTGTCAAAGCCAGCATCATGGTGGCATCGTCCCGCAAACCTGATCTGAGAAAATTATTCTTAGCATTGTTAAGTTCTCGGAAGATCAATACCATCAACATTAGAAATATTAGGGTACCTATCAAGCCCTGTTCTGAAAGAAGTTCCAGGTATAGGCTGGCTGGACTGCGTGCATCACGTCTCGAATCCAATCCAAGTTTTCTCGAATAAGTTTGATATTCTATGTTGAAATTACCAAGACCCACACCAAGAATTGGATTATCCACAAACATTTGCCAGGCAGAAATGTTTTCACTTGAACGTCCGACAAATGATTGGTCTGAAATTTGAGTTTGTGTTTGTGTAAATTGTCCTAAAGTGACAATTCGCTCATAATATGAAGCTGGCAGGAACTGAAGCAGTCCGATCGCTAGCATGGCGGTGAAAAATACCGGCAGAATATTGGGTCTGCGTAAAACAAAGAACAGACCGATTGCAAAAATCATAGCCAGGAGCCCGCCGCGAGAGTATGTAAAAACTACGGTCAACACTGCCAGTACTGCTGTAATACCTGCCGCAATTCTAAGTATTGGCTTTCTTTCATGCCATAATCTGTCCAGGGCCAGCGGGATGATCACAACCAGAACCTGTGCAAAAGCATTCGGGTTGTCATAAGGTCCCATCAGCCTGTGATTACCCCCCGAACCTGAAGTCTGAAGCAGCCAGCGTCCGAAGCCCCAATAATTTGCATCATAAGTATTTGTCAGCTGTTGGAAAACACAAATTGCACTCATGATAAAACCGGCTGCGATAACACTCCAGATGGCACCCCTCATGGAAGAAGGCTTCTGAATAAAAAATAAAACAATCACAGCACCAAGGGCATATTTTACAAAACAATTAAAGAATTTGTAAGCAGCAGGGTAATCAGTGGGATGCAGTAATGAAATAAACCAGACCAGGGAATATATGATTAATAAAGGTCCGGCCCTGAACCAGCCTTCCGGTTTTTCACCAAAGAGTACCATCCGGAATAAAATTAACAGGATTAATAGCCCGGCAACTGGCTGGGCCAGTGATGGCAAACCATGGAATAAAATCCCTATGTTAGATAGTTGTGTCAGGGTAATAATTATGAATGCCATTAAGCCCAATTGAGGCTGGCGTAAAGCCACAATCAGGACCAGTAAAATAGGGATTATTAATAATACCTTTGTACCAAACATCCCTATCGCTGCAGAGATTAATACACCGGTAATGATCGCCAGTGATCCAAACAATAAACTCAACCAATTAATCCTGCTGGAAGAATTTTGCCTGGAATTATCGGGTGAGATTAAATTATTTGCAATCATAATGACCAGTTTTCAACCGTGCTTCAATTAATCAGTGCGGAAGAATTGGTCCGAGAAAGCATATCATGCCGAACATCAACCAATTTTTTCTCGGCACGATCTATCACAGAAGGCAGGGGTTCATTGGGTTCGCAATTAATGACGGCCGTAAACGGCTGCAAATTGACTGTCTCATTTGTCTGCTGAACAGTGATCGCCCGGGATAAAGAAAATTTAATTCTTTCGAGTGTTTTTTCCGAGGCAGCTGATGGCGTTGAAGGAAGCATAACAGCAAACTCAACATCACTCCATCGCCCGACAAAATCATTACCGCGCAGTTCATTCCGGAGCCTGCGTGTAACTTCCTGGTAAATTTGCTGAAGAATTATGGAGGGGAGCGTTTCTGTAAGTCCAACCATGCCCTCAAGCCGGATCAAACCCAGTGCGGTATTTGCGGATTGACTGCGGGCAGATTCTTCTTCAAATTTCCGCTCAAAATGTTTCCGGGTAAAAGCAGAAGAAACAGGGTCGATCAAGGTTCTCCGCCGCAGTGCTTCAATCGGCAGTCTGATCTGCTCGCTCAAAATTGCGAGAACCGCACCGGCAACAGCGCCTAAGAGAAGTGCAAGCCCGCCATCACGAAGCGGCTGCGGGCTGATCGGATCAACCGGCACAAGGGCACTGTCGAGAAATTCCATGTTATATACAGAATTGACTCTTTTTGCATAATTTACTGATTGATTACCAATTGCATTGGCAAACTCAGCGACTGCATCCGGATTTGGACCAGTTACGGACAATTGCAGAACACTTGAGGATGGCAGGACAACAGCCTGAATAGAGTAATCAGCAAGTGAAGGATCATTGGGATCAAGGTTTAAACCAACAATAGCATCCTTGAAAATCTTCTGGCTGTTCATTACTTCGACATAGGTCGCTGCAACTGATGGGCGGTCAAGTGTGTCGAGACTTCGCACGATATCTGCAGATGTTGTGATGGCAGCACTCGGATTTAAAATAAACCTGGCAGTCGCCTGGTATTGAGGTACAGCCATGTATGAAGTTCCCAGTGAAGCAATCAAAGCTACCAGAGCAGCTAAAAGAATTATCCACCAACCTCGAAGAAGCATTTGTAAATAAAGTTTAATTTCCATATAAAACTCCTCAATAAAACACTAAAATAAATAAAATTAATAAACATTATGCTTTTGAGCATTATAACCTTACAAAAATGAAAAGTCTATAACCATTGACAAAATAAAGATTAATATTTCATAAATATTTCATAATAATTAATTTTGAAATATTAGCCTATATTCAACCGACTTAACTATGTTTATTTATTCTGCTAATCAATGTGCAATTATTACTTGACGACTGCTCATTTGATCAAGCGCATTACAATTGACTGAAAAACTACCGATAATGTTTCTCAATTAATCAAATTAAACTTCCCAATTTTAATATTATATATTTCATCTGCTGCAGATTTTTTTTATTCAAATTCAATTCACAAAAAAACTCTGCAGCAAAATTCGGTTCTTTATAATTAATTAATGAACAAAAATCCAGTGAAATATATGAGGACCAATATCACACATAAGGGTTAGTTTTTCATCACACGGCACCTTTTTGTTTGAATACAGCTGTCACCGTTTTGATTAATATGACAAGGTCAAACAATATGCCTCTTCGTTCAATATAGGCAATATCCATTCGCAGCCTGTCATCAAATTCGATCGACCCTCTCCCCTCAACCTGCCACAGACCCGTCATGCCTGGACTGACATCCAATCTTTCTGTATGCCACAATTTGTATGTTTCTGGCCCAAATGAAGTTGGTCTGGGACCAACCAGGGACATTTCACCCAGCAAAACATTAAAAAGCTGCGGGAGCTCATCGAGGCTTGTTTTTCTTAGTATCCGTCCAATTTTTGTAATTCTAGGATCATTGGTAATCTTAAAATCCGGCCATTTTAATTCATTCAAATGGGAATATGTTTTCTTCAATTCTTCAGCATTTGGTACCATGCTGCGGAATTTATACATGAGAAATGGCGAACCATTCTTTCCGGTACGCCGTTGAGTGAATATGATTGGAGCCCCCGGGGACGTAATTCCAATAACAATATAAATAATTATTACAATCACCAGCCAGGCCGGCATTGTTAAAATGACAAGGAAATAGTCAAATATTTTTTTTGCGATCGAATAGCTTCTTCCCTTAAAAAAACGATCCTCAGGTCGATATTTTTCAATCCATCGATATTCTAATTTTGTTTTGCTAATTTTCGTATCAACCATTTATTATTGCTCTATTTAATCCCGCCTAATTAATACTGCTGACGTTTGGAATCTGTTCTTCTGGAATCAGAAGATTTGTACTTGCTTTCCGCAATAATTCATCAAAAGTGAGTGCATCTTCTGGAAAAGTTGCAGTTCCAATCTCCACTGTGATATCCAGGTTTTTCTTGATCGCATCCCGGACACGATCATTCAGCAGCGCCGATTTCTCGCCGGAAGTTTCAGGTGCGATGATTATAAAGTTATCATTACCCTCTTGTTTTATTACAAGATCAGGTCTCCGCGAAGTTGCATTTAATACTTCCGAAATTTTACCAAGCGTGTATTTCCTGGCGATCGTATGATTGATTTCTTTTTCTGATTTTTTTGCCAAGAGATCAATTGATTCCGGGTTTGGTTTTACCACCAGGATCGTCATTTGGTGCTGGTAACGCCTGCTCCGTAGAAGTTCGTTTTTAATCTCAAACTCTGCTTCTTCCATTTTTATGGTCCGGCCGGTAAAAGAGGAATAGATAAGGTCCTGCAATGTTTTGTCCATCTCTACAAGCCGGTGAATAAATTCACTAACCAGCAAAGCGCCGATGGAAACACATAAGACTTCAACAATTGTTACCGTGAGGGTAATTTGGGGAGAAGGATCCTTGGGGACAATAATCCAAACAGCGAAGTAAACTGTCAGCCAGAATGCGAGATTGGCATAGCCAGGTAATTTTGAGAATAATGAAAATAACATGCTGAACACAATCATTACCATGATCAATAGATCAAGGTAACTGTGTATTTTTAGTTCGACTGAATTGGTAATGGTTACTGTTTCAAAATTAAATACAATAGCCAGGTAAATAACGATTAAGATCAACGGAGTTGTTATATTCTTCATTTCTCTCCGAAATAAATATTAATATTAAAACTATTTTTCTAATAAAAAAAATTTCTGTAAGTCTTGCTTATTTTTTTGATATTAATAATATCACCTTTAAAACAATAATCAACCTAACAGAAAAGATAGAAATCAAAAAAAGCCGAAAAAAATTTTCGGCTTTTCATCAATTACCAAAATTATTTTGCGTAGTCTACTGACCTGGTTTCACGTATGACTGTTACTTTGATCTGACCAGGATATTGCATTGTTTCTTCGATCTTCTTGGCAATATCCCGAGCAAGCCGTGTAGAGGCGAGATCATCGATCTCTTCCGGTCTGACTATGATCCGGACTTCGCGTCCAGCCTGGATGGCAAATGCCTGGGATACACCGGTAAATGAAACGGCCATTTCTTCCAGTGTGCGAATTCTCTTGATATATGCTTCAAGATCTTCACGGCGAGCCCCGGGCCTGGCGCCAGAAATTGCATCAGCAGATTCCGCGATTACGGCTTCAACAGATTCCTGTTCAATTTCATGGTGATGAGAAGCGATCGCATTTACGACTGCAGGGTGAACACCATACCTTTTGCAGAATTCAGCACCAAGAGCAGCATGAGTACCTTCCTGGTTATGGTCCATTGCCTTTCCGATGTCGTGAAGGAATGCACCTGCTTTAGCAATGACAACATTTGCCCCCAGCTCAGCAGCAAGGATACCGCCCAGCTTGGCAACTTCCACTGCATGTGCCAGTTGATTCTGCCCGTAGGAAGTACGGTATTTGAGCCGTCCCATCATTTTTAAGATCTCAGGATGGAGACCGGTTACACCTGCATCGAACGCAGCCTGTTCGCCGGCTTCCGCCATTATCTTTTCTACTGCCTTTGTTTCATCTTCAATCACTTTTTCAATATGAGCTGGGTGGATTCTTCCATCAACTGTTAATTTCGTAAGCGCTCGACGGGCAATTTCCCTTCGCACAGAGTCAAAGCAGGATATGGTGACAGATTCAGGTGTGTCATCGACGATCACATCAACGCCTGCTGCCTGCTCAAATGCCCGGATATTACGGCCGTTTCGTCCAACGATACGGCCCTTCATCTCTTCGTTTGGCAGGGTGACTACCGCTGATGTAACTTCAGAGACATGTTCAGAAGCAACCCGCTGGATTGCATCAGCAATCAAATTCCGTGCACGTTTTTCGCCTT
>CAZBRI010000134.1:0-7468 GCA_964494055.1 uncultured Anaerolinea sp. | reverse complement strand
TGAGCTCACAACGGCTCTGAACACTCTTTCCCTACACGACGCTCTTCCGATCTGTATCTCAGTGAATGTTCCCATACACGATAACAAGAAAATCATGGTATAAAAAGTCTATGATCCGTGAAATGATCGCTGATGATCACCATTTGTTCAGGGAAGGTTTGGCCAGAATACTGGGTGAAGCCGAAGAAATCAATATTGTCGCCAGTGTTTCGAGCGGTGCAGAGGTCATTTCCCGCTCAATGGAATTTAAGCCGGATGTCATCCTGATGGATGTCAATATGCCAAAGATGGATGGGGTAGAAGCAACCAAGCAATTGCAAAAAATCCATTCCCAGGCATTTGTATTAATCTTGACTGCTTCTGAAGAAGAAAGCGATTTATATGCTGCTATTCGGGCTGGGGCCCGCGGGTATATGCTAAAAAGCTCATCAGCCGGAGAGCTTATTGAAGCCATAAATTTAGTTTATTCAAAGGGGGCGATCATCACTCCCGTAATGGCAGTAAAACTGATCAAGGAATTTGCATCTATCTCGATCCCGGATTCGACTGAACATGTTCAATCTGATATCGTCGTTCAAAGCGGATTATCTGACCGGGAAAATGAAGTCTTGCAATGGGTGGCCAGGGGACTGACGAACCGCGAAATAGGTATCAAATTATCCCTTTCGCCTCACACAATAAAAGCTCATCTGCGAACCATCCTGGACAAATTGCATCTTCATAGCCGGGCTGAAGCTGCAGCCTGGACGGCGAGAAACTCCATCACCAAAATATAGTTTTATTCAAAATTAAGAAAATTCACCGGAATGGATTAATCCAAATGGGTTAATAGTCCAGCCAAAAGGCTATATTGTATAGCCTTTTTTTTGCATTAACATCACCAACCGGTCGATGAAGGAAATAACCTCTCTGGTTAAAATAACATTAATATCTCCAAAAAATCTTTAACAAAAAAATTCTTTCACGTTAGCTTTATGAGTGTTCAACCCATATCCCTTGTGCCAACCAAAGTAACAGCTGAAAATCATTCAGCATTGTTATATAGAATTATTTATCTCGTCCTGGGGTTATGGTTAGTTATCGTTATTGGTTTTAGTGTTTTTCAACCCATCAAGGTTCTGCCGCGCGTCAACCTGGCCCCGGGATTTGTTATGACCAATCAATCCGGAGAGAGGAGAACAAGTGAAGATTACAGGGGAAAACTCACGCTTTACTCATTTTTCTATTCAAAATGCTTGATAAATTGTCCCCCTGTGATGGATGAACTAAGAGATCTGAGAGCTGCTTTTGATGCAATTGATCGCAGCACAACAGAAATTGGTATTGTGACAATTTCCCTGGATCCAGTGAATGACACCCCGCAGGTTCTAAATCAATTTATGAGCCGTTATCAGTCCGTTAGTGGCAAAAATACTTCCTGGGATTTTCTAACTGGTAATCAAGCCCGGTTAAAAAATATCGTTGGCGGCGGTTTTAATGTTTATTATGATGCGCCATCAGGGTCACAAAATTCGCAGGTCAAGTTTGATCCTCATTTTGTCCTGGTGGATGGCTGGGGAATTATCAGGGCAGATTATCCCGGTTATTTATTTGATCAAAAAATAGTGATCAGAGATATAAATTATTTAATATCAGAAATAAAAAACAGCACGGGTGTCGGCCGGTATGCCTACGAGGCTGCGCATTTATTCAGGTGCTATCCGTAATGACTCAAGCTGAAGAAACTTCATTTTGGAAATCCAGGACATTCACTGCATTCCTGATCGCAGCGGGTATTTTTCTCGCGGCAGGTCTTGCATGGTTTGCCTGGTATGAATTCCAGCCTTATGCATTTCATGGCATGGTTTTGCAGTCACCGGTAAAAGCAGTTAATTTTACGCTGGATGGTTCAAACGGCCAAAAAGTCAGTTTGAGCGACTATCAAAATAATCTTGTTCTGCTTTATTTTGGATACACTACCTGTCCCGATGTATGCCCGACAACGCTGGCTGAACTTCATAAAGCACGAGAATTGCTCGGAAGTCGTAAGGATCAGGTGCAGGTCATGATGGTCACCGTAGATCCTGAAAGAGATACCCTGAAGGTGTTGTCTGACTATATTTCTCATTTTGACAGCAGCTTTCTTGCACTAACAGGTACTGCGGATGAAATAGCAGCTGTGGCAACATATTACGGGATCTTCTTTGAAAAAAAGGCCAGTGACTCTGCCCTGGGTTACCTGGTGGATCATACTGCGACAGTAATGGTGATTGATAAAAAAGGTTATTTACGTGTTGTTTTTCCGTTCGGAGCTACCTCATCCGATATGGCAGCTGACCTGGAATACTTGTTGTCCAGGTAATGATTAAAAAGGAATCTGGAATGTCATTGAAAAAATTTGTCATCATCTTGTTGTTTATATCAAGCGTTTTTCTTTTTTCCAATTGCTCAGCCAAGCCACAGGCTGCCATCACCATTGAAGGTCAATGGGGCAGGCCCTCTCCTAAAATGGCGATGGCTGGTGTTTTTTATATGACCATCCATAATAATGGGAGCAGTTCTGATAAATTGACCGGTGTTCAATCGGCTGCATGCGGATCTGCCGAATTACACGAGTCTGTCATGGATGCCAATAATGTTATGGGAATGCAGCCCGTTCAGGGCGGTTTCATCGAAATTCCAGCAGGGAAATCTGTGGAACTAAAAGCCGGCGGACTTCACATTATGTGCATTGATAAAAAGCAGGAGTTCATCACAGGGGCGAAAATCCCGGTGGTTTTGAAATTTGAAAAATTTGGTGATCTTGCTATCGAAGTTGATATTCGTGAGCAATAAAAATCTTGAAAGGAGAATGAAGTAAGAAGTAACAAAGAATTATCCAATTATTTTGTACCAAGAACATAGGCCCAATAATTTGTTCGAAATCTGGAGGATGATTTATGAAAAGTGAAACTAAATCTGGGCAGAAAGCAGCCCAAAAGGATGATCCAAATTCAGAACACCCAAAGGGTGCTCTGGCGATCAGCCTGATCTACATTGTCACAATCATCATTTTGTGGAGCTGGGTTTATTTGACCCTGCTTGAAAGAGGAATAACCCAATGATACATATTCACGTTTATGAAAAATGGTGGATGGGTATAACTGCGGCTATGCTCATCGTTTTGGCTTTACTTGTTGGTGTAGCCAGTTTTGTTAATGGCTTCCAGGTTCCACAACCTTACCAAAGAGTAGATCCCCGAACTGTAAAAAACAGCTCACCATGGACTGATGCAGATCTTGGTCTGCGTGAATTGGCTCCTGGAAAATATGAAGCACACATCCTGGCACAGTCCAGCCCCTGGCGTTTTTATCCGGATAAAATGGAAATCCCTGTTGGATCAACCGTTACTTTCTATATCACGAGCGTTGATGTGCAGCATGGTTTCAAGATCCAGGATACAAATATCAACATGATGATCCTGCCCGGTCAGGTTTCAAAGCTGACCAAGACTTTTGATAAAGCGGGCACTTTCCCCTACGTCTGTACCGAATATTGTGGAACTGGTCATCACACTATGTATGGAACGATCACAGTGAAGTAAGCAGATTTTGCGGCTGCAATCATAAGGTCAGGCATTGATTGATCTGATGTGTTTGACCGGGTGTGAAAAGATTTGTTCATTCTCGAGCAAAGCTGTGCAGACGAAAAAGGAGCTATAGATGGACGTAAAAGCAAGAGAAACAGGCAGCATATCCTGGAAATTCGAAAATTCAAAAACAATCATTAATGAATTTTTAGGCCGCCTGGTTGTATTGTTCAAACTGCGGGTTGTGGTTTTACTGCTTCTCTCTTCTGTCGGCGGTGCCCTGATTGCTTCGAATGGCAGGCTGTCGATCGGACAAATTCTCCTTTTGGTCATTACCGGCGTACTTTCATCCGGCGGTGCCTCTGCGATTAATCAATTCCTCGAAAGAAATAGTGATGGATTGATGAAGCGAACCAGTAAACGGCCCCTGGCAATGGGTGTTTTTTCACGGCCTCAAACTACACTGGAAGTCAGCATCGTCATGGTGATCCTTTCAGTCATGATCGCCTTACCTTACAGCATCCCCCTGGCTTTCTTTTTGGCAGCCGGTGCAGCCATCTATGTTGGTGTGTATACCGTATGGCTGAAGCCGCGCACCATGTTAAATATTGTCATTGGTGGTGCTGCAGGCAGCTGTGCTGTATTGTGCGGCGGGGCTGTTGCTGGAAATTGGGCAGAACCTGGTGTGTTGGCACTGGCATTATTGGTCTTTGCCTGGACACCAACCCATTTTTGGAGCCTGGCGCAGGCATATCGTGATGATTATGCAAATGCCAATGTACCCATGCTGCCTGTTGTGCTAAGTCCGCGTGCTTCAGCAATCTGGATTGCTCTTCACACTTTTGTTGTCGCATTGATCTCGTTACTTCTCAGCTATCATACCGGTTTTGGCGTGCCGTACCTTGTGATAACCATTCCTGCCACACTCTGGCTGGGATGGCATTCATATCGTTTGGTGGCAGTGCCGGAACACAAACAAGCCCTGAAATTATTCAAGGTATCCAATATCTACCTTGGGCTGGTTTTGATAGCTATCTATTTCGTAACATTATTCTAAAAGAAAGGGAAAAAGATATGTTCGCTGCTGAAAAGAAACTTGTAAGCTGGCATGTCGTTGTGGCCCTGATTGCTCTGGCCCTCGGCAGTATATTTGGTCCATTTCAGGCATTGGAACACATGGGGGTTAATTTATACCCGGCCCTCAAAAGCATTGGGATCCAATCCTATTACCAGGGGTTAACCCTGCACGGTGTTTTGAATGCACTCGTTTGGACAACCTTTTTCATCACCGGTTTTCTAACTCTGACAACTGTTCGGAGCCTTAACCGCGCCCTGGCCAATATCACCCTTAGCTGGGTTGGTTTTTGGATCATGGTCGTCGGTCTGGTAACTGCAGCCATCCCGCTGCTTCTTAACCAGGCTTCCGTTCTTTATACTTTTTACCCGCCTCTCCAGGCACCCTGGTATTACTACCTGGGTCTGACGCTCTTTGTGGTGGGCAGCTGGGTTTGCGGCTGGAGCATGATAGCCACTTACTTAGCCTGGAAAAAAGAAAATAAGGGTCAGACAACACCATTACTTGCCCTTGCTTCTTTGATTACCATGGTTTTGTGGCAAATTTGTACCATCGGTATTGCCGCAGAGATCCTCGGATTAATTCTTCCCTGGACATTGGGCCTGGTACAGGGTATTGACCCGCAGCTTGCAAGAACCCTGTTCTGGTTTACCGGTCATCCGCTGGTTTATTTCTGGCTGCTGCCTGCCTATGTCTCCTGGTACGGAATGATTCCCCGTCAGGCTGGCGGGAAGTTGTTCAGTGAACCGCTTGCCCGTTTTTCCTTCTGGCTGTTCCTGCTGCTTTCAACACCTCTTGGTTTCCATCACCAGTACCTGGATCCAGGTGTTCCTGCTGTTTGGAAATTCATCCATGCCGTTTTGACATATGCAGTTTTCTTCCCCAGCATGCTCACCGCATTCAATGTGATCGCCTCAATGGAAATTGGCGGCCGGGCACGCGGCGGGAAAGGTTTGTTTGGCTGGCTGTTGAAACTCCCCTGGGGTGATCCTTCCTTCACTGCTCAATCCCTTGCGATGATCCTCTTCGCCTTTGGCGGCGCAGGTGGTTTGATCAATGCCTCCTACGATGTCAACCTGGTTGTGCATAACACTGCCTGGGTTCCAGGCCACTTCCACCTGACAGTTGGTACCGCAGTTACCCTGACCTTCATGGGCATCCTCTACTGGATGCTGCCTTACCTGACCGGCAAAGCCCTGTGGAGCCGCAAATTAGCGCTCTGGCAGGCCTGGACCTGGTTTGTCGGTATGGCTATTTTCTCCCGTGGTTTACACTGGATTGGTCTGCTCGGTGCACCCCGCCGAACCATGCTCGGTGTAGCCATCGAGAATTACGGTTCCGGCGCATGGAAAGTCCCGACCATGTTCGTAGGAATCGGCGGTTTGATCCTGCTTGTTTCTGGCATCCTGTTCTTCACAGTCATGATCATGACAGCTTTCTTCTCCAAGGAAAAAGCTGAAGTGGATATGCCAATAGCCGAACCAGCTCATCCTGAACCCATTCCTGCCTGGTTAAACAACTGGCAGCCCTGGCTCATCGGTACCGTCGTCTTGATCCTGATTGCTTACGGCCCCATGCTTGTACAATTGATCAGTCAGGCTCAGTTTACTTCACCGACTGGTTTTAAACCCTGGTAAATCATTAAATTTTTGCTGGACATCTCAATTGAGATGTCCAGCAAAAAATAACAAAGTAATAAACCAAATTGTAAATAGGAGAATTGACAATGCGTAAGCTTATTATTGGTCTTTTTATTTTAGTTTCATTATCTGCCCTTGTTTTGACTGCCTGCGGCGGCGGTGCTTCCGGTCCTGTAACCGGGGATGCGGCCCGCGGTAAGGATCTTTACAATTCTGCCACTCTTGGAACAAATTCAGCCCCTGGCTGCAGCAGCTGCCATAAGTATAACGAAGCAGCAGGAAAGAATGATAAAGCCCCTTATACAGCTGGAACCGGAACCCGAGCCGAAACCCGTGTCGCTGGAATGACCGCAGAAGAGTATATAAAAGAATCAATACTCAAACCTAATGCATATGTCGTCGAAAAATACAAAGAAGGCGATATGTACCAGAAATGGGAAGCTGAATTGAGCCAGCAGGAAATCGCTGATCTTGTTGCTTATCTCGTCACAGAAAAATAATCCTTTGTTGTTTGGATTAATAAAATCATTTACACAGGATGTGAATTATGACCGACGGCCGTTATAAAGTCGTCATTCCCGGTACAGATTATTACCGGAAAATGGTGAAATGCCAGGCAGCCTGCCCTGTTCAAACTGATGCTCGTGCCTATGTTACAGCTGCTGCCCGTGGTGATATCGAGCAGGGTTATAACATAGCGCACGATCCAAACCCTCTTTCAACTATCTGCGGCCGGATTTGCGGAGCGCCATGTGAAACAGCTTGCCGCAGAGGGTCAATTGGACCGGATTTTGAACCCGTTGCGATCCGGCCGATTAAGCGCCTGTTGACAGAACAATTTGGTCCAGAGACAGCCGGATTTTTACCCGGTGTTCCCGGGTCGGCAGAAAATAAAAAAGCCGGGAAAGCGATGCGCGCTGGAACACCCTACGCAGCCGCAAAAACGAGCTTCACCTTTCCCGGGTCAGGTACTGAAACTGCTTTTTCACAGGCACGCTGGTCTCGTGAGACGTTATCGGAACTTTCACAGGAAAGCGGCCGAAAAACCGGCAAGGTTGCCATCATTGGTGCCGGTCCGGCCGGCTTAACTGCTGCTCATGATCTTGCTTTGCTTGGGCACCAGGTGACAATATATGAGTCTGGTCCTAAAACAGGCGGTAAGATCGGAAGAGCACACGTCTGAACTCCAGTCACCTGAAGCTATCT
>CAZBRI010000133.1:0-7479 GCA_964494055.1 uncultured Anaerolinea sp. | reverse complement strand
CACATTGTCAAACTAGGTGTTGGGCCGGCTGCGTTTCACCGGTTTTACAGATTTGCTTATAATTTATTTTCTGCTGCCAGCATTTTTCCCATTCTGCTGATGCTGCTATCTTTTCCTGATAACAAACTATACACAATCAGCGCACCATGGGTATATCTCACAAGTATCATTCAAGGTCTATGCTTTTTTGTTTTGATTGCAGGGGTCATGCAAACAGGTGCTATGGAATTTATTGGTTTGTCTCAGCTTTCAGATCTTTATCATGATGAGCCATCCAAAGAATTAGTCATCAATGGTATGTATGCATATGTCAGGCATCCTTTGTACAGTGCCGGGCTTGTTATTTTGTGGTTGAAATCAGATATGACAGTAAACAGCCTGGTATTGTGGATTATCTTTACACTTTACATTTTTATTGGTGCCTATTTCGAAGAAAAAAAATTATTGATTGAATATGGCCAGTCTTATAATGAATATATGGCAAAAGTACCCATGTTCATTCCTAAATTTCCAGGTAAATAAAAAATCATGATGAATTCAACTGCTCCAATTCGATTTGTTCGTCCTCGTCCCCGGCGCAGGGATAATGGTCCTGTTGGAAATCAGCTGCTGGCAGCTGCTGTTATTGGTACTGTATTATTTTTAATATTTGTCTTCATTGTTTCGCTCGGTTATCAAACTTTCTATGCCGGAAAGATTTTCCCCGGAGTCACTATTGCTGGTGTAGATGTTTCTGGTATGAATGAAGATCAGGCTGCACTATTGATCAAACAAAAGTTAACCTTTCCGCAATCCGGCCGGATTGTGTTTAAGAATGGTGCAAATGTTTGGATTGAGACCCCTGAAAAATTAGGTCTTGGTTTTGATGTTAATGCAACTGCTCATGTAGCTTATGAACTTGGGCGGTCAGGAAATTTGTTTTTGCGGGTTAATGACCAATTGAACGCGGCACAAATCGGAATCGTCGTACCACCTGTGATCGTTTTTGACCAAAAAACAGCTTCTGATTTTTTACAAACCATTGCCGGTTCAATAGAAATTCCTGTTATCGAAGCTGGTCTTGAAATTAATGGGTTGGATGTCATTTCAAAGGCTGGACAAATTGGTCAAAAACTCGACATTGTTTCTACCATTGTATATTTACATGCACAGCTGCAAACCTTCCGGGACGGAGAAGTGCCTCTAGTTTTAGTCACGCAGGCTCCTCAAGTGATTGATGCTACTTTGCAGGCTGAAGCAGCCAGAAAATTGTTGTCTGGTCCATTTTCGATCACGCTCCCGGATGCTCAAAAAGGGGACCCTGGTCCATGGCAAATTCAGCCGATAGAGCTGGCTCCGATGCTCAGGGTTGGAAGACAGGGCTCCGGACCCGGTTCGTCATACGTGATACAAATTGACCGGGAAAAACTTCAAGCATATTTGGAAAAAATTGCCAAGGAAGTGGATAGACCTGAATCGGATGCCAGGTTTCTGTTTGATGATCAGAGCGGTTTGATCAAAGCTGTTCAGCCCTCCAAAATCGGATTACAGGTTGATCGTCGGAGGTCGTATGAAACTATCCAGAAATCTGCGGCAGATGGTTTATCTACAACGGCATTAGTGGTTAATACAACCTTGCCCAAGGTTTCTGACACTGCAACAAATCAACAACTGGGGATAACCCAATTGATTAGTTCACAGACCACTTATTTTTATGGGTCAAGTGAGGCAAGAAAGAAAAATATTGAAACAGCAGCTGCCCGCTACAATGGTCTGCTTGTTGCTCCGGGTGATACTTTTTCAATGGGGCAATATATGGGCGATGTGAGCCTGGATAGCGGTTTTGCAGAAGCACTTATCATATTTAATGGGAAAACCATAAAAGGGGTGGGGGGAGGCGTCTGCCAGGTCAGTACAACTCTATTCAGAAGTGTTTTCTTCGCCGGTCTGCCGGTTGTTGAACGACATGCACATGCATATCGTGTGAAGTATTACGAACAGGGACCGGGCGGTCAAAATGATCCAAAGTTATCAGGATTTGATGCAACAGTATATTTTCCACTTGTAGATTTTAAATTTAAAAATGACACCCCTTACTGGATATTGATGGAGACTGACTACAATTCAGCAAATTACTCATTAACCTGGAAATTGTATTCAACTTCAGATGGAAGAACTGTAAATGCTACCTTTTCCGGTCCGACGAATATTTTACCTGCCCTTCCGCCTCAAATTAATTTTAATCCTGATGCTGAATCCGGCTCTGTAAATCATGTTGATTATGCAGCCGAAGGTGCAGATATCACTATCAACCGTGTGGTGATGAAAGGCGGCGGGGTTTTCTTCACAGATAACTTTATTACTAATTATCAACCCTGGGCAGATGTCTGTGAATACGGTCCGGATGTTAAAAACCCTGAAAAAATCCTTAAGAAGAAGCTTTGGTGTCAGAAATCCTGAGACATGGTAAAATTTTTTTTGATTAATCAGGGTATCAATGAATTTGGATAGATTAATAATGAATAAATTTTCAATATATTCTTACATAAATTGAAATAATCATAGTAATATTACTTATTAGGATTTTGGCAGTTGTCTTTTGAAAATTGAAATCTGCCCAAGGAGAACTTGATGGTATCTTCGGATTTATTAGCTATATTGCGCTGTCCAGCTTGCGTCAAAGAAAAAAGCGGAAATTTAGTATTAACCCGCGATGCATGGTTGATATGTCAGGATTGCGGCCGAAAATACCCGATCGTGGATGATATCCCTGTCATGTTGATTGATGAAGGTGATAAGTGGGTCAGTGTTAAAGGAGATGATCTGCCGGTACCACCCCCCTCCCGATAAAATGGAAGCCCTGGATTTTTTATATTCTGAGTTGATCTCAGGTGATGACACACGGGCTGAGTGTGCTTCCATCAAATTCAAAGAATACGGTTTTTCCGGTTTGGAAGCTCTCAGGATTTTGTTCAAATCGTCAATTCCTGATCATCGTTGGTGGGTTATCAGGTCAATTTCAAGTTTCGAACTTAGCGATGAAATTTTTGCTGATCTTCTAACCGGTCTGGAAGACAATTGGTGTGAAGTCAGGCAGGCAGCAGCGTTAGCTTTTCTTCATAGGCCTTCATTGGCAGCTGCACCTGCATTAATTGAAAGGTTATCCGATTCTGATCCTTTAACTGCAAGACTTGCCTCCTATGCATTATGTGAATTGGGAAGATCAGTAAGTAATAATTTATTGGTCGTTCTAAACAACGGAAAATTAACAGCCCGGGTTGAAGCCATGCGTGCATTATCTGAGATAAAAGATACACGTACGATTTCAGAGATAATGAAATTCCTGGAAGATGATTCTGCCTTAGTTCAGCATTGGGCAAAAGAGGCACTAGATAAAATGGGAGTCGGGATGGTTTATCTCGATCCATCCAAAGGTTAGATATAAAAATAAAAAAAATATGAAAAATAATCGTAAAATTAATCCCCGTTCGATCATCATGGGTATCCTGGCAGCATTCCTTTTTGCCGGAGCGTTTTTACTGGTACGTTTTGTAACGGTAACCATGAAAGCAATTCCAGGTATTCCGGGTGTTGCACTTCCTGGAAATACTGACCTGACACCATCTGCGATTTCTACCAATTTGCCAACGGCCGAAGCAGCGGCCCCGGAATCGATATTACCGCCCACCTGGGATGGCGCCAGCAGGGTAACGATCCTTTTATTGGGAGTAGATGCAGATGTAGTGCTTGATGCAAGTGGAAATGTCAGCCCGGATAGGGTTGGTCCAGCCCGGTCGGATACAATGATTCTCCTGACAATCGATCCCCAAAGCAAAACTGCCGGAATGTTGTCAGTTCCTCGTGACCTTTGGGTAAGTATTCCAGGCTTCAGTTATGCCAAAATAAATACTGCATATTTCAACGGGGAGTCATTTAAGCTTCCAGGAGGCGGGCCAGAACTTGCGATGCGGACTGTTGAGCAGGTCATCGGTGTTCCTGTACAATATTATGCTCAGGTGCAATTCAAATCGTTTACAAAATTAATTGATGAAATTGGAAAATTGAAGGTATTTGTTCCAAAGAAAATTACCATTGATCCAGTTGGACCTGGTTCTGATAAGATCATGCTGCATGCGGGTGATCATTTGTTAGGGGGTGTGGAAGCACTTGCATATGTTCGGCAAAGACACACCGAAGGCGGCGATGTTGATCGTTCCATGCGGCAGCAGGCTGTGATCCTTGCGGCCCGTGATAGAGTGATGGATCCGAAAAATTTCCCTAATATGGTGATTAAGGCCCCGTTAATTTACCAGGATATTCAAGATGGTATTCGGACAAACATGACTTTTGATGAGATCATGCGGCTGGGAATGCTGGCAAAAGATATTCCTGTTGAAAATATCAAGAAAGGTGTCATCGATTTTACAATGGTCATCCCTGGCAAAGTGATGGTCAATGGTCAGAGTCAGGATATTGTGAAACCAATTCCCGATAAGATCAGAGAGCTTAGAGATCAAATTTTTACATCGACTGGCGCTGTCAGTCCGATTGCATCTGGTGATCCTTTAGAACTTGCTAAACAGGAGGGCACTACGATAGCAATTTACAATGCCAGCTCAGTTTCTGGTGTTGCTCAGCGAACTGCAGATTACCTAAAATCTCTCGGATTTAATGTGGTCCTTGTAGATAATGCTTCCTACCTGCCTGGTGCGACACAGATCATTAATCACCGGGTTAATTTATATTCCATTAAATATTTTCAGACATTGTTCAATATAAAAGCGGGTGTACAGCTTGCCTTTAAAGCAGATCCTGCAGCACAGGCGGATATGGATATCATTGTCGCGGATGATTGGGCTGTTCACAATACAATGCCTTAAATTCTTGTATGGAATAAAGAATATTTCAAAGAAAATTTTTTATTAATTGCCACAATAATTAAATAAACAAGAGCTGCCAGCGAGGCAGCCCTTGTTTATTTAACCGCAATTTTTTACGGCTGCATAAATTCAAGGAGTAAACCGCTGAGATATTTCCCGTTTTGTGTGCCTGAGCATGTGGATGCTTTTAAATTTGTAACGCGGGTATTTCCCCGTGATAGTGAAAGCGTGTACTCAACATTTTCTGACATTTTAAAATCGGCATAACCAAATCCTAATTCAGGTTTTAGTCCCGTAAAAAAATGATCTTCGCCAGAATTCCAGCTGATGACGATCTCCACACCAGCAGCAGGGGCTGAATTTGATTTTTTCAAGGATATTTGAAGTAAGCCCGGATTTGATTGGTCGCATAAACCGGTTTTCTTAACCAATTTAAATATTTTTTCCGGTGTGGGGGTTGAAGTTCGATTAATTTTTAATGGAAGGGTTGAAATTGGTTTTAAAGTCATTGAAGGTGATATTTCTATTGTTACAGTCGATGTTGGCGCAGATGTGACTGTTTTTGTCGAAACAGGTGTAGGGGTTGATTTTGGAGTCCTGGTAATTGTTGAAGTGGAACTCGGGTGGAAAATGGTGGTTGGTGAGGCTATCACTGCCTGAATCTGTGTTTGGGTGACAGTTGATGATGGCAGACTTGTTATTGTTGGTGTGTTTGTAGGTATATCAGTTTTTGTCGGGATGGGGGTTTGACTTGGTTTGGCAGTGGAAGTTATAGTAATCGTCGAAGTAACGGTTGATGTTGGGGTTTGTGATTCAATCATCTGAAGTGCATAGGCCAGTTCTTCCATTACCTGAACTTGCTCCAGGGGATACTTATTACTCTGCATGCTGTGTATCTGTTGATTTATTGAATTAAGAGGTTTTTCATCAGATATTGTATTCAATCTTGCACTTGCCCTGACAATGTCATGGTTTGCAGAAAAACTGGATGCGATCATAAACCTGTATTGATCTTTATAATCGGTCCTTAAACTTGATGGCAGAGTATCTGTATAAACTACAGGAAAAAAAACCCAGCTGAGTAATAAGCCCAGAATTAACCCAAAGATGGATCCACTTAATAAATACCAGGGATGTTCTTTTCTTTTCATGGTTGAGAATTGCCTGGCTGATTCCAACTCTTTAGATCAGCTTCAAGGTTTTGTAGAAGTTTGATATCTTCAGGCGGGTAATTGTATTGGATTGCAAAAATGATTGAATCATTCACCAACGATGCAGGCGCCTGGCTGCTTAGCATTGTCAGTGCGGCTGCGGCATTTTCCACATTGTGATCATGCGCATAATTCTCTGCTGTCATTAATGCATAATCAGTTCGAAAATCAATTCTTAAGGTTTCTGGCGTTGTATCAATATACTGGACAGGGTTGATCACCCAGCCATACAGCAGACCAAGCCCAATTCCAGCTGCTATTGATAACACAAAAAAGACCCACTTAAGTCGAGGCATAAATAAATTATAAGGCATTTGTTTGAAATTGAAGAAAAAAGGAAAAAAATATCCGGGCAGGATACCGGCGGCACCCAGGAACTTCTCCTTACCGTTGCTGCTTTTCAGCCCTGGCGGGGTTCGAAGAGTCCTGCCGCGCCGGGCCTGCCCGGACGGTCGTAAGGATACCTTATCAACACTGAAGTGTCAACCAAGTCAAAGTACTTAGATTTGGTTAGAACATAAGTAATTAGTTTGAAAATATGGAGATTGAGACAGGGTTATTGTGTATCAAAATAGTACTATTTTTCAAGTCGTACTAAAGATGCTATACTTTTAAAATTGAAAAATTATTGTATTTAATGAATGAGTTTTTGACCGAGGAAAAATTGATGGACGAAAATTTATTACATGTTACTCCGCCAGTATTGCGTGATAAAGAAATCCAGGATCTGAAGAATAATCTTATCCGGTCACTCGCACCTGCGCTTCAAAAAATCCCTGCCATGGAGCTGACCCGGGAAAATGTGCGTAATTGGCTGGAAAAAACACTTGATGATTTCTTCCCCGGGAAAACCATACCAATGAATATTCGCAAGCAGTTGATAGAAGATGCTGTGGCAGATATGATAGGTTTTGGACCAATAGAATTATTGTTGTTTGATCCTGAAATCAATGAGATCATGGTAAATGGTCCTGAGATTGTGTTTGTTGAAAAAAATGGAGAATTATTTCAAACGGATGTGACCTTCTCTGATCAAGCTCATTTGATGCAAATTATTAACCGAATATTACTGCCGCTTGGGAGAAGGGTTGATGCAGAAATGCCAACTGCAGATGCCCGCTTACCAGACGGGTCCCGTGTTAATGTAGTGGTGCCGCCTGTGGCAGTTGACGGGCCGATTTTAACGATTAGAAAATTTCCTCAAAAGAGAATGACCATTGAAGACTTGATACGCGGGGGAACGCTGACAAATTACATGGCAAAGTTTCTTGAAGCTTGTGTTGTTGCCCGCCTGAATATTTTGATTTCAGGAAATACAAGCTCAGGGAAAAGCACGATGTTGAATATCCTGTCGACCTTTATTCCGAATTTGGAACGAATTGTTACGATAGAAGATGCGGTGGAACTTC
>CAZBRI010000132.1:0-7509 GCA_964494055.1 uncultured Anaerolinea sp. | reverse complement strand
CAGACCACAAATGTCCTTGCCCTGCCCCGCAAGTGGTTTTTTTGCGCATGCTTTTCGCGCAAAAAAACCAAAAAAAAACTCTCTCCTCTTTCCGGAATATTCCTGGTATTTTTAATAAGCAGGTCCCGCCCGGTTCAAAATTACCAGTTTCCCAAAAAAAATCTTCTGTTCAATTGTTCCCAATATCCAAAAATAATCGATTTGTTATCCAATCGGTTGTAATGTAAAATAAGCCATTCTGCAAACTGGAGACCCTATGAATCCGTTTCTTGCCCTGATACTAACCTTCGCTGCAGCCATGGGATGGCTGCGTTTGATGGATTTTTTCGCTCACCAGGGGTGGATTGACAGCCGCCTGAGCAGGAAAATTATTCACATCGGCACCGGTCCCATTTTTGTTGTTTGCTGGCTCCTCTTCCCGGATGTATGGTACGCGCGCTATCTGGCTGCCCTTGTACCATTTGCCATCACGGTTCAATTTGCCCTGACCGGCTTGGGGTTTATCAAGGATGAGGCTTCAGTCAAAGCCATGTCCCGCACCGGTGATCCCCGGGAGATCCTGCGCGGGCCGCTATATTACGGCCTCATGTTTGTACTCCTGACCCTGGTCTTCTGGAAGGATTCCCCGATCGGCATGACAGCCCTGATGATGTTATGCGGCGGCGATGGCATTGCAGATGTGATCGGCCGGCGCTTCAAATCACCAAAATTATTTCACAGCCCTCAAAAATCAGTCGCCGGCTCACTCGGAGTATTTTTTGGCGGGTGGCTCCTCTCCATGTTTATCCTGGCTGTTTACAGCTGGCTTGGCTATTTCCCGGGTTCATTCAGCCATTTTGTCATCCCGATCACCATCATAGCAATAGCCTCCACCGTTGTAGAATCGTTTCCCCAGAAGGACATCGATAATATTTCCGTTACCCTGGTTTCAGCGGTGCTGGGATATTTTTTGCTCAAATAAATTCACTCAGAATGCGGACCGCTCTCTGGCATTAAGTATTAGGCAGCGCAGACTCTGATTTAAAAATCACTTTTTTCCTTCTGTTGATAAAGCACAGGTCCCCTTCGGCTGATAGGGGACCTGTATTATTGTTCAGAGAAAAAATATAACTCTGAAAGCAAAAAAAATTATGCCTGCCCTTCTTCTTGATCCAGGATCATGACCTTGAAAGACTCAGCGTACTGGATCCCCTTTTCCTTTCCTTCCTCTTCAGACCATTCCTTGATCATTTTCGCCGGATCCCAATCCTTCAGCTGGCTTTTATGTTCTTTAAGCGCTTCGATCTTGATCTCAATCTCCTGGCTGATATCCACCCAGGTATCGGGTTTTTCCGGTCCATGCAGGTAAAGCCGTTTGACGTTGTGAGGTTCATAACCCTCGGAAAGAAGGTCAGCAAACACCAGCCGGGATCCCGAAGATGGAAACACAGCATAGGTTGCCAGCTGTGCAGCCGCCCGGTGATCCGGATGATTGATATAGCCGTTCCCGTAAAAGACAGCCTGAGGGTCACCGGTCACAACCGCTTCGGGTTTGTGGGTGCGGATGATCTTGGTGAGTTCTTTACGAATCGCCACGGTGGATTCCAATTCTCCATCCGGAAGATGTAAAAATATGGTCCTGATCACTCCGATCTTCTGATTGGCAGCGCTTTGTTCCTTTTCACGGATGGCAGCCAGGGTTGGTTTATAGCTTTCATCATGAGCCGGGTCATTGGAACCGCCATCCCCGCTGTGCAGGATCACGGATGTGACCTCGCAGCCAGCCCTGGCCCACTTGGCGAGTGTCCCTGCAACCGTGAACTCCTGGTCATCCGGGTGAGCATGGATGCTCATCGCGCTCTTTGGAATAAATTCCGCTTCGTTTGTCATTTTCACTCCTGCTCGGTTAGCAATCTGCCGTAATTAATTATGGATAACAATTTCAATGAGTATATCAAAATCTCCATCATTCCCCAAAATGAAAACTACCATCAACCGAATCAGCTGCTTGCGATTTAATTACTCCCTGTTCTGCCCCGCAAATTGTGAAATTCCTCCAACATAACGACCATCTTTCAACCTTATTGCCGCCTGTAACCTGATTCATCCTTGGTCTACCCCGCAGGTGGATTTTATTGCGCAAGCTCTTCGCGCAAAAAAATCCACAAAAAAAACCTCTTAAATTACTGGCACGAAATCACTACAAAATTCACATAATGGATCGTCGCCGGCCCGTCTGCCTGCTTGAACACAAAAGTTTTATTATCAATGTACCCTGCATACATCCCTCTCGGTATCTGAATCGTTACCGGTTTCCCGGTACTGATCATCTGCCAGGACCCCGCCTGGTTACCTGCCTGCCACCCGCCCTCATCCCCGCCAAAAAGCCGCGCAGCATCCTGTGCCCTTCCAGGGCACATTGCAGGATTCGGCCCGGAATAATCAACATAAGCACTCGGCCCTTTTAGAAATTCAGGTTTCACCGCATCAGGCAGGCTGTTTAATAACTTCAAAGACATATTTGCTGTTTGAACTAAGCCTGAACCCTTTTTCCCTTCAGATAACTGTGTACTGATTTGTTGATTCGCGAATAATAACCCCCCGATAATCACCCCGATCACCAGAATTAATGTGACCACTCCAATCAATAATAATCTCTGATTCTGTCTGCGAGTTTCACCTTCAATATACTCCCGCAATTTTTGGCCGGCTTTTTTAGCCTGCTCCTTGGAACAGCCGGATTGAATCATAATCAATTCGATTAAACCCGGTTTATTCCCCAGCCGGTATAACCCCAGCATACGCTCCCAGACTTCATCATCCGAAAGCGGCGTTCCTGAACTGTTCCTGTCCTGAATATATTTCTCCTTGTCTTGTGCCAGCTCTTTTAAAATTTGCGGCAGCACCCAGTTATGCTGCAGGCCGGTTTCTGCAAAACCAAGTTGTTCAGGAATATTTTTAAGCCGTATGTAACCATTATGCTGTTCCACTTCGAAAGACAATTCACAGCCCGGGCATAGCATGTAATCACTGCTTCCCTGCAGGTGAACAATATTAATCGGGTGTGTTCCGCACAGCGGGCAGCTGACTTTTTGACCCCATGCATCCGGAAGGTCTTGCCGAGGCTGCCAATCAGTTCTTTTCCGGTTGTCTTCGATCTGCATGATCAATCCATTTTTTGTGTTTATCGGTAAGAATTACAGTTGATCAGAATTATATTTTCTAATTATAAAAGTGAAACCTTTGATGATTGCCAGGAGAATGACTGATGCCGCCAAAGAACCTGCCATAAAAAAGAATATCACGGGAATAACAATAAGCAGATCACTATCGGCCTGCCAGGCACCCATAGTGAAGAATGCATATAGGAATGGAAGAAGAAAAGAGGCTCCAGCGAGAATCCCTATACTCCAGGAATTATTAATGAGCCTGACCTTCCCGAGAAGGAATACACCGATGACAGCTCCTGCCAATATTCCTGCAATAGAACCGAATGCACCGCAGGACTCGTAACCTGCCCCGTTGAAAATGGTGTCAAGGATTTTGAAACAACCATATTTGGAACCATAGGACATCAAAATCAGGAATAAAGATAACCCTCCAATTGTCCCCCCGAGCATACCGGCAGCAGTCCTGGCCCAAAAAGTCTCAGAAAAAGATGATTTGGAATAATCATCAAGATACAAGAAATTAGACATTCTGGAATTTTACCTTAACAACCATCATTATAATTTTTGGCTGCCTTTGGCAATGAGATTTTTTTGCCTATGTTATTCATAACAAAGAAACCCAAAAATCAAAGTATTATTATCACTCGTCTGTATTATTTTTTTTATCTGAAATTTTCCAGAGTCAATAAACCAGCCCCCATCAATAGCTCATTCCCGTCCATATTTGAGATTGTCACATTGCAGCGGCCTTTAAAGAAGGGCCGCATTTGTTTTTCGACGACAGGAAAAAAATACTGATCAAACATATCTCTCGAACGCGTCAACCCGCCGCCAATCACTACAACACCTGGATCCAGGCAGGTGACCAGGTTGACAACGGTGATGGCAAGGCTTCCCAGCGCTTTTTTTACAATCTCCATGCAGGCCGGGTCATTCTGCCGGCAGGCTGAAAATACCATGGCTGCATTTACATTTTCAGATTTGTTCCCGCTGAGTTTAATTAAAATGGAACATTTTTCAGGGTGCTCTATGAGCGCTTTACGTCCATCCCTGGCAATTGCCCAGCCTGAGCTGACGCTTTCCAGGCAGCCGTTACGACCGCAGGAACACTCAGGGCCATCCGGGTTAACTATATAATGCCCGGGTTCACCTGCTAGCCCGCCTCCACGGTACAACTGCCGGTTAAAAATAAACCCGCCGCCAATACCCGTGCTGGTTTGAATATAAACCAGGTTATCCTGTTCTCGATGACCTCCGAAACGCCATTCACCAAGTGCAGCCGCGTTCCCATCATTTTCCAAATATGCCGGAATTGAAAAAGCCCCTCCGATCACATCCACCAGCGGCACATCTTTCCAGTTCGAAATATGATTCGATAACAAAACAGTTTTCCGGTCCTGACTGACCGGTCCGCCAAAGCTGATTCCTGCGGCACTCACTGTGACAGAGCTGCCAATCGATCGGATCGCCTGGTGCCCGCATTCGATCATGGCATCCATGCTTCCCCTTGCACCTTCTGAAACAGGCGTCGGCCGGCGAATGACATCACCGATTATTTTTCCATGATTAAGATCCACAACCGCGGCTGCAAGCTTTGTCCCGCCAAAATCCAGGGCTAAAACAAAATGATCCGGCTGTTGGTCAACAGAGTCTGATTTAATGCCCATACATGACAGCCCCGCGCAGCAGACCAGCAAGGATATGATTGATGATCAGGTGAACATCTTCGATCATTTCCATGCTGTCGCTTGGTACTACCAGGCAGATGTCTGTCAGTGCCTTCATTTTGCCGCCCTGGAATCCGGTCAACCCGATGACTTTGATCTGCATTTCCCGCGCTGTTTCGATCACCTTCAAAATATTGGCTGAATTACCCGATCCGCTGATGGCGATCAAAATGTCCCCTGCTTTCCCCAAAGCCAGCAGCTGTTCAGAAAAAATAACATCATACCCTTCGTCATTTGCATAAGCCATGATCGACGGGATATTATCGCTCAGACATATCGCACGTATTCGGTTTTTCCCGTCTTCCCGCGTATTTTTCCCGAAATCACAAACCATGTGTGAAGCCGCTGCTGCACTGCCCCCATTCCCGACTGTAAAAATCTGTCTTCCGTTTTCCCTTGCTTCATTCAGCGCAGCATTGATCTCCAGAAACTTGTCTGCCGGTAAATTATTTAAAACCTGGTTCAATTGATCTGTATACATTTTTATAAAACTAGCTGCATCGTTCATTTTGGTACTCCTCCGGTAAATATATGAAGCCCTGTCAGCCTCAGTCATATTGATAAACTTCAAAAATGGTGATGTGCATTCTTGAGCATTCTCTGAAATGATTATATCCAATCATCGTTTATTACTGGAATATTGTAAAAAACTCCTCCCCGCTCTGCTTGCCAAAGAAGCAATAGCATTCCTGCCAAAAACCGCATTACGATGTTCGAAAGAGGGTACCTTTTCCAGCCCTAAAAAAAATTCCCCAAATCCTGTTTGGATTTGGGGAAGGATAAATCTCAAACCAGGCAATCTAGCGTACCAGGTTTCTCAACACCGTGTGCAAAATCCCGCCGTTGCGGTAGTAATTCACTTCCACCGAAGTATTCAGCAAAGCCTTTGCCTGGAACTTCACCTGTTTCCCGTCAGCTTTGACAGCAGTCACCGTCACCTGGCTCAGAGGTGCCATATCGTCACCCAGGCCTTCAATATCAAAGCTTTCAGAGCCGGTCAGCCCCAGAGATTCCGCATTCTGCCCGTCTAAAAAGCGCAGCGGCAGGATTCCCATCCCAACCAGGTTGGAGCGGTGAATTCGTTCAAAGGATTCCGCGATAACAGCCCTCACACCCTGCAGCATCGGCCCCTTGGCAGCCCAGTCACGGCTGGAACCGGTTCCGTATTCCTTGCCGGCCAGCACGATGGAAGCAACACCGGCTTCCTTGTAACGCATGGCCGCATCAAAAATACTCATATCCTGGGTAGTCCCGTCAGCACCAAAATACTTGGTCAGGTTGCCTTCTTTGGGCGCAACCAGGTTGTTTTTCAACCGGATGTTGGCAAAAGTACCGCGTGCCATCACCAGGTCATTACCGCGCCTGGCGCCGTACTGATTGAAGTCTTTCGGCTGAACACCGCGTTCCTGCAGGAACAGGCCGGCAGGGCTTTCAGCCGCAATATTGCCGGCTGGTGAGATATGATCCGTTGTGATCGAATCGCCGAACAAGCCCAGTACTTTTGCGCCTTTGATCTTTCCAACCGACGGCACATCCAGTGTCAGGCTCTGGAAGTATGGCGGGTGATGAATGTAAGTGGAGCCTTCATCCCACTGGAATAATTCACCGCCGGTCACCTGGATACTCTGCCACATCTCAGGTCCTTCGAAAACGCTGGCATATTTATCCTCGAACATTTCAGTTCGTACATGCGCAGTAACCGCTTCTGCGATCTCTGCGCTGCTTGGCCAGATGTCCTTCAGGAAAACTGGACCATTGCTGCCTTCACCGATCGGCTCATTGTTCAGATCGATGTCCACGGTTCCGGCCAGGGCATAGGCAACAACCAGGGGCGGTGATGCCAGGAAATTGGCCTTCACCAGCGGATGAACACGTCCTTCAAAGTTACGATTGCCCGAGATCACTGCTGACGCGACCAGGTCAGCGCCGGTCACAGCCCGGGCAACCTCACCCGGCAGCGGACCGCTGTTGCCGATACAGGTTGTGCACCCATAACCCACAACGTTGAAACCCAGCTGAGCCAGCGGTTCGATCAATCCGGCAGATTTCAAATACTCTGTGACGACACGTGAGCCAGGCGCGAGGCTGGTCTTGACGTAAGGTTTGACCTTCAAGCCTTTTTCGACTGCTTTTTTGGCCAGTAGCCCTGCCCCGATCAATACAGACGGGTTGCTGGTATTGGTGCAGGATGTGATGGCAGCGATCACCAGCGCACCATGTTTCATCATGGTTCCGTCGGTGCCGAACGCTGTTTCACGGGTGAGTGCCTGCTCATTAAGCTCATAACCGCGGTCCTTGATCGGTGCAGTCAAAGCCTTGCGGAATGTATTTTTCATATCTGCCAGGGCAACCCGGTCCTGCGGCCGTTTTGGTCCGGCAAGGGATGGAACAACGGAGTCCAGGTCAAGTTCGAGGGTGTCCGTAAATTCCGGCTCTGGTGAGTTCTCTTCACGGAAAAGACCCTGTGCCCGGCAGTAGGCTTCTGTTCGTTCGATCACATCCTGTGAACGGCCGGTTAGTTTCATATAGCGCAGGGTTTCGGCATCCACCGGGAAGAAGCCCATGGTTGCGCCGTATTCTGGTGCCAAGATCGGAAGAGCACACGTCTGAACTCCAGTCACCTGAAGCTATCT
>CAZBRI010000131.1:0-7566 GCA_964494055.1 uncultured Anaerolinea sp. | reverse complement strand
GCAAAAAGAATTTAATTTATTTTCTGCCGAGATTCAATTTAGATTTTTGCTATTGTATTAATTTTGAAAAAAGAGTATTCTTTTTGTGATATTAACTTTGAATAGGACATGCGCATGGATGAACCGCTTTTGATTGTGGAAGAAGAAGAAGAATATTCACCTATCGCCAGGTTAATTGAACTTGGCAGACAAAAGTCATACGTTACCCTGGATGACATTCTTCATTTTTTTCCAGAAGCTGAACAAGATGTTGAACAGCTGGAGGAAGCTTTCGCTGCTTTATTAAGCGCGGGAATTCCATTTATTGAAGACACGTCTACTACTGAACCCAGTGAAGATGAACTTGCTATCGCCGATGAACCAGCCGAACCAGAACCTGAACTGGATATTGATGATTATCTTGCAAATATTGACACTGATGACACGATTGGTTTGTATCTAAAAGAAGTTAGCAGAGTCCCGCTTTTAACAGCCGAAGAAGAAGTTGAACTGGCGCAGCGAATTGAGAGAGGGCGGATCGCCCGTGAAGAATTGGCCAAGGGGAACGCGAGTCCACGCAGAAGGCAGGAATTACGCTTACTGATTGAAGATGGCTGGGCTGCTCGTGAACATTTAATCACAGCTAATTCAAGGTTAGTGATCTCGGTTGCAAAAAAATATATGGGCCGCGGCGTACCATTTCTTGATCTAATACAAGAAGGCAATATAGGCCTTATTAGAGCTACGAAAAAATTTGATTATCGCCGGGGGCATAAGTTTTCTACCTACGCGACCTGGTGGATCAGGCAGGCTGTTACTCGTGCAATTGCTGACCAGGGCAGAACCATTAGAGTGCCAGTTCACATGGGTGATCAAATTAATAAATTGCTCCGCGTTCAACACCAGCTCACGCAGCAGCTTGGAAGAGAACCATCTGTCGAAGAACTTGCTAACAAATTGGAAGTTCCTCCAAAAAAAGTCGAAAATATGATTCAAGTCGCAAGGCGCCCATTATCACTGGAAACCCCAACAGATGATGAGGAAGATTCTGTACTAGGTGATTTTATTGAAGATGATGAAGCTGCGCCGCCTGATGATACTGCTACTTACAATCTTCTTCGTGAACATCTCGCTGAAGTGTTGAATAGCTTACCTCCCCGTGAAGTAAGAATTCTACAACTTCGGTACGGATTGCTGGATGGACAGGCATACACATTAGAAGAAGTCGGCAGGAAGATGGGTGTTACCCGGGAAAGAGTACGCCAAATTGAAGCACAGGCACTCAGCAGACTCAGGCACCCTTCAATACGCAGAAAACTGCGCGATTACTTAGGTGAATAAATCTTAATGATAAACCCTTAGCCCTATCCGGGAAAATTCACTGGATAGGGCTTTATTTTCTCTTTGAGGATTTATATTGGAAAATAATAAAGTTTTAAAGCCTTTTGAGAAATTATTACAGCTTGTTACCCCTTTTTTGATTATATTACTAACAGCCCATACACCTAACGATAATGATATGTGGTGGCATTTACGCTCAGGTAATGTCATGTTTCAAGAAAGAATTATTCTAACAAAGGATATTTTTTCTTTCACAAGGATCGGACACCCCTGGGTAAATGCCTTTTGGCTGGGTGAGATTTTTTTTTCAGTTATCAATAAATTTTCTGGATTTTTTGGTTTAGCATTATCAGCTTCATTAATCATTTTATGTTCTTTATATTTTGTTAAAAAACAATTAAATATCCCTGTCACTTTTATTTTTATTCCATTAATTATCACCGCCTTCGGGTTATCGCCATTTTCCGCGGTCCGCCCTCAGTTATTTTCATTTTTATTTTTGGCAATCCTGGATTATTTTCTCTACAAATATAAAAATACAGAAACTTTTCAGCCGGGATTCATTATTGTGTTGTTTGTTATATGGGCAAACTTCCATGGCGGATTCGTTTGGGGTGTTTTATTGCTGCTAGCCTTTTCCGCAGGTGAAATCCTTGGACGTTTACTAAACTTCACAGATGCACTTTCCTGGGAAAAAATTTGGCGCATTCTTTTTATCAGCGTACTGGCAATTTTAGGAACAATTGTTAATCCTAATGGATATTTAATTTGGTTATTACCTTTGCAAACCGTAAATGTTTCCATCTCAGGTATAAGCGAGTGGGCATCACCAGATTTTCATAGAATCGATTTACAACCCGCACTCTTATTTATTTACATTCTATTGATAAGTTTTAGTCTCTTGAAGAAAAAACCGAATCTTTCAGATCTCATAAAGCTGGTTGGTTTCTCCTATATGGGCTTTGTTTCACAACGAAGTCTTGCTCCGTTTCTTATTATTTCCACACCAATAATCTCAAATTCAATATTCCAGGTTTGGAAAGAGAATATTTCCAAAAACACAGAGAAAATATATAAGCCAATAGGTTCGAAGAAATTTATTTTTCTGACAACTATTATTAACTTTACGGTATCTATTTTCCTGGTAACTTTAATATTTTTTCAGTTTTATAATTTATCCCGTCCTTCTAAAATAAATATTGGATATCCTGATCAAGCTATTAAATGGCTTAAAGAAAATGAACTCAACGGTAATTTATTTAATTCTTACAATTGGGGTGGTTACCTGGTTTATCAGCTTCCAGAACATCCTGTTTTCATCGATGGAAGAGCCGATTTATATGGAACAACGCTAATTAATGAATGGTTGGAAATCGCAAATGGCACAAAAAAAGGCATCCAATTATTGGATGACAGGAAAATTAATATTATAATGCTGGAGCCTGAATGGGCAGTGATAAATAAACTGGAGACTTCAGGATGGAAAATTTATTTTCAGGATGAAAAATCGATTATTTTAGCCAGAAATCAATAATAAATCATCAAATCACAGCATCTATTATTAATGCAAAGAATAAAAACATTAAATACATGGATGAAAATCTGTACATTGTCCATGCAGTTTTATTTCCTTCAGACCTGAATACTTTCCATGCAAAATAAAGCATTAATAAACCTAATATAATAGCAGATAGCAAATAAAAATTACCAGTATGTTTTAGTATAGGAAGGAGAAAGGAAGCAGCGACTAATTCAATTGTATATGTAAATACCTGCTTACGCGTTTCTATTTCACCTTTTATAACAGGCAGCATAGGTACCCCGGCACGTTCATAGTCTTTTCGCCTTACAATTGCCAATGCCCAGAAATGAGGCGGTGTCCACAAAAAAACGATGAGAAATAAGACCAGGGCATTGATATTTATTCCTCCAGTAGCTGCCGCCCAACCAACAAGCGGCGGGATAGCACCTGCACCACCACCAATCACAATATTTTGTATTGTAATCGTTTTTAACCAAACACTATAAATAAATATATAATATATGATCCCTGCCAGGCTTAATAAAGCAGCTGGCAAATTTACAAAAACGATCATGATATATATACTTGCAATACACATCACAAGGCCTATAGATAAGCCCTCTGCGGCGGACATTCTCCCTGCCGGCAGTGGTCTCAAACTTGTTCTCTGCATATTTTTATCCAGGTTACGATCAATATATTGATTAATCGCACTTGCCCCTCCAGCAGCTAAAGCACCACCGCATAAAGTCCAGAATGCTAAAGAAAGTGGCGGCCAACCTTTTCCACCAGAAACCATGCCGGAAAAAGTTGTGACGAGTAATAATAAAACGATTATTGGCTTTACCAGAATAAAAATATCTTTAATTCGTTGTAAAAAATTTAATGGGGGAAAACCTGAATTTTCCTGTTCAAAAAATCTTGCTGCAATAAATAAAACCAATAAGTTGGTGATAAGGAGCACAGAGGTCACTTTGTGCAAAATAATATACAAAGTCAAGTAACCATTTGTAACTTCCAATGCCCCAATAACTGATTGACAAAAAAACAGTAAAACCGAAATCGTTGATAAAGGAAGAATTATTCGGTTATCTCTCTGCGTATTCCATGCCTCAAACAGCAATGAAATAATCGATAAAAAGCTAAAAAAGACAGTTATCCTGTGCAGTAGTAACGCAAATCCAGAGTAACCCACAGGCAGGCAGATTGGCCAATAACTGCATGAATTTAAATTTAACCCATTTGATACTAATATTCCTCCCAGAAACATAAACAATACGGATAGAAGAACAAATAATGTCAATTTCGAGAAAACTGATTTATAAAAAGAAATCATTTCAATCCTTTAATAATTCATAAATTTATACTTCTTTAATTTGCTTAAGTACAAATATTGGTGTCCCAATAACAATAATTATGGCGAATGTGAACCACTGAAGAGCATAACCAAAATGCGGGCCTTCACTCAAATCAATTTCCGGTTGATATGGTATTGGTGGAATACTCTCTGATCCAGCAGAAATTTCAGGTTGAATAAAAATCGGTAAAATTTTATAGTTCAAATCGGTTGAGAGAGCGTCAGTATTAATATCATTAATAAAAAATGGATTTGCCGATGTAGTATTATTATTTTGTCCAGCCCCTACGATTTCTGGAGATTTATTTCCTACACGAATAATACCTGATATTTTTACCGGTCCGTTGAGATAATATTGCTTCCAATTTTCAGGTTTTCCATTTCCATTAGAAGGAATCCATCCCCTTTCTATAATGACCCCTAAATTCTCAGAAATTTTCAAAGGTGTTAGTAAAAAATAACCCGGAATGCCGTCATGATATTGATTTCTCAGAACATTACTATTCTCATTATCAAATATTCCAGTGACAACAACTTTTCGGTAATCCAAATTGACTTGAAATACTTCATTACTGTTATCATTTAATTTTAAAGGGGCTGCTTCTGAAACGATTGAATAATGGTTTATAAACTCTTTTTTTTGCCTGAGTCTATCCAATTGCCAATAACCTAATCTTACACAAAGTCCTGAAGCCGCGACTGCAAGGATAAATAACAATAACCATTTAATGGTTAATATTTTTTTATATTTATTGAACATTATTACCCGCCTGTCTTGATTTGGAAATGGGCCAAATCACAATACTATAAATTCCTAGCATTATTCCAAGGGGTAAACCGGCAATCAATATCCCGTAAATTCTTGTAAAAGAAGTAACTCCTTCCTGAACATCCAAGCCAAATTGCTGGCTGTTTTGAAAAGAGCATTGGTATATAAAATTATTTGCTGTACCTAAAAGTAAGCTTGCGCTGGAGCCAGATGGAATATACATCGGCCCTAATCTGTGATCTACCGTATCATTATTCGTAATTTTTAGTGTATCTCCAGAAATAAATATCATACTGGCAGGTATTTGATCAATTTTTTCCCCAGTATTAATTTTCTGAGCAGTTCCTAATGGTATTGTAATCTCAATTAATTTTGGACCACGTGCAGTTTCACTTTTTAAGAAAATAAATGAAAATTCATTAATTCCAATTGCGATCACAATTCCTAAAAAGGTACAGATCAAAAAACGAATAATAGTGTTTTTATACATTATAAGAATGGGAGGATGGATAAGATAAAAACCATCTTATCCATCCATTGCTTCAAGATAATCTGCCAATAAGGTACAATGCCGGATAAAAGAAAATCCAGACCACATCAATAAAATGCCAGTAAACAGTTGCAGCTTCAACCGCCCAATGATTTTCCGGAGTATACAATCCTCTGCGCCCGTTATTCAAAACTATCCCTAGAAATATAACCCCGGTCAGAACATGAAATGCATGCATACCGGTCATCATGAAAAATACAGCACTGGTTGCACTGTCACTGACGGAAAAAGGTGCATTTTGCCATTCGACTCCAATGACACCTGCAAGAAATCCCGTCCCAAGAAGAATTGTTATGCCTGTGCAAATGATAAAACCCCGGATATTACCAAGGTTCATATAAACTTCGGCCCTGTTCATAAAAAAGCTCGATACAAGCAGCACAACTGTTACAAATAATCCAAGATATTGGTTTAAGTCTGGACGTGTTAATCCGAGCAAATTAAATCTTGTTACAAATAAACCGGCAAATAAAAATGCATCCGATAGTAAAAACAACCAAAAACCTAAACGATTAGTTACAATTTTCCATTCAGGACTATGATGATCTGTACTTATCTCGGATTCACCTAGCTTATAAATATGCATGTAATAATATAAAACCAATCCGCATTTTATAACGGCAGCAACACTCAATAAAAATATTGATTGATTTGTGATTGCTACAAAAAATTCAATAAATGTAATAAATGCCAGAATTATGAAAATTAACAAACCCATATTCAAAAGGTTTTTATGATGAAGATTAGTGTGTTCCATTCTTAGCTCTCCTTTCGAATTTGGACGTAAATTGATCCTGGTAACCCGTAATCGTAAGGTTCACCAATAACCTCAATTTCCTGGTCGTAATTATTGACCGGCATTGGAGAAGGCACCTGCCATTCCGGGGATCGTGAATTCCATACATTTCCGGGTTCTTCTTTGCCATTTTTAATTGTTGAATAAATATTGTAAAAGAAAATAAGTATTGCGGCTGCGATACCAAAGGCGGCAACCGTCATTGCGGTATGCCAGGGGTCAAACCCAAGCGCCGGATCATAATCGCCAATTCTTCTCCGCATACCCAATAAACCTACACGCATCATGAATAATGTTAGTATGAGAAATGACGGAGTCATCAGCCAGAAATGCCACTTACCCAGTTTTTCATTTAACCTCTTACCCGTAGCTTTAGGAAACCAATAATAAAGTGCCGCAAAAAACGGGTAGATATAACCCCCAAACATGGTATCGTGAAAATGACCGACAATAAAATAGGTATCAGTCAGATGAAGATCAGTCGACACCGTTGCATTTGGGGGGCCGGTTAAACCTCCGAGCAGAAACACTACTATACCACCGAGCACAAATAACATTGGAGTCGGTATATCCCTGGATAACTTTCCTTGCCATAATGTGGCGACCCAGGAGAAAAATTTTACGCCTGTCGGAATTGCAACCAGCAAGGTGCTATACATGAATGGTACCCGAAGATATTCATTCATACCCGAAGTAAACATATGATGTGCCCATACGAGAAAACCAACAAGTGCTATGCCCAATGAAGACATCGCTATCCATTTATAACCAAAAAGTGGTTTTCGGGCAAAAACAGGTAATAATTCGCTGATTGTACCAAGCCCGGGCAGTACAAATACGTAAACCACAGGGTGTGAATAAAACCAGAACAAATGTTGAAATAAAACCGGGTTACCACCTTTTGCCGCATCAAAGAATGGCATTCCAAGTAATCTTTGAAATAAAACAAGCTGAAAGGCCAGGCCGATCATTTGTGTGGCAGTTAAAGATATGATTGATGTTGCCGTTGCGGCCCATACGAATATTGGCATTCGAAAAGCAATCATGCCTTTTGCTCTCAGCCTGAGTACTGTAACAATTAAATTAAGAGCTCCAAGAATAGATGACCAGCATGCCACCCAAACCCCGACAAAGAACATTGACATACCTAGCGGGGCACGAACTGACAAAGGAGGATAACCTGTCCATCCCGTGTCAAAACCACCAAGGGCAAGGCTTGATAATAAAATAATCGCTGCCGGAATTGCAACCC
>CAZBRI010000130.1:0-7576 GCA_964494055.1 uncultured Anaerolinea sp. | reverse complement strand
TGACTGGAGTTCAGACGTGTGCTCTTCCGATCTGATGAATATTTTCAGCGTAGTGATTTTAATGATTGCAGGTATTGGCATCATGAACCTGCTTTTAATGGCTGTTTATGAAAGGACCCGCGAAATTGGTTTGCTCGGTGCCCTTGGTTTTAGACCTGCCCAAATTTCATTGCTCTTTCTTTTGGAAGGAACCATGATGGGACTTGTTGGGGTGACTTTCGGCATAATCGTCGGGCTCCTTCTAAATTATTATCTAAAACAGGTTGGATTGGATTTCAGTAGTTATTCAACTGTCACCAGCTATATGGCGCTGATCAGCGGCCGGGTATATCCGGGCTGGGGTGTGGATAAATTATTGGGCAGAGGTTTGACCGTGGCTATTATTTCAGCCCTGGCTTCTCTTTATCCAGCGCGTGAAGCAGCTCAGCGAGAACCTGCTGAAGCACTTCATTTTGTTTGAGGAAATTATGGTTCAATTATTTATAATCGCATTTCGTGATTTGGGTCGAAACAAGCGCAGATCTTTTTTCTCCGCCCTGGCTCTTGGCATGGGGCTCGCAATGTTATTGCTCCTTGCTTCTTTCGTGAATGGGGAGATGTCCAGCGCTATCGATTCCACCATTCTGCTTCAAAGCGGTCATCTGCAGGTCAGAATGAAGACCTATGATGAATCTAAAAGCAGTTTGAAGTGGGTGGACTTGATTGAGGATCCTTCCAAAATAGTTGAGAAAATTACCTCGATCCCGCAGGTTTCAATTGCCACCCCCCGATTATTTGCAAGCGGCATGGTGGCTTCTGGAGATATATCAGCTGGAATTCGAATCATTGGTATTGATCCTTTATCAAAAGGCAACGATCCTTATAGAAGTGGTGTGTTAAGTGGTGAATTTCTTTCACCGGATGACCGTGAAGGTATCCTTGTTGGTGAACCCCTGGCAAAAAAGCTGGGAATAAAAGCCGGCGATCAGTTAATGTTATCTGTTAATACTTCGAATGGTGATGTAGCTGAACAATTATTCACAATTCGCGGGATTTACTCAACAGCAACCTATGGTTTTGATAGCGTGACTGTTTTTATGCCGCTTGCAAAAACACAGGCAATTGTGAAGGCTGAAAACCATGCCAGCACGATATTCATCCTGATCAAAGATAAAACAATGGCGGCAGCTGTTTCTGATGCACTTAAAGGTTCTGATTTATCTGTCCTTACCTGGCAGGAAATGAATCAAATGATTCTTGAAACAGAAAATATGGCCAATAGTTATATGTTTTTTATGTATCTGATTGTATTAGCCATAACTGCAACGGTAATTATGAATACCTTGATCATGGCAGTTTTTGAAAGAACCCGGGAAATCGGTATCCTGTCTTCCCTGGGTATGAAATCCTACCGGATAATGCTGATGTTTCTTGCGGAATCAAGCCTGATAGCAGTCGGCGGCATATTAATGGGTCTTTTACTGGGATTTGTAGTTGTCGGATATTTCTCAACAGTTGGTTTCTATATTGGAAACCTGGGAATGACCGGTATGTTGATCGGTAACACCATCTATGCAAAATTGACATTGGCTGACACGATCAGCCTTTCAATTACTGCCTTCATTATTACCATTCTATCGGGTTTGTACCCGGCAGTCATGGCAGCCAGAATGGAACCTGTTGAAGCATTACATGGTGGAAAATAAACATTATCCCGCATTGGGTGCAAGGAGAAACTGATGGAAGTCGTAAAAATTGAGAATGTCACACGAAATTACAATATCGGAAAGATTGAAACCCAGGCATTAAGAGGGGTAACCGCTTCAATAGAAAACGGAGAATTTACAGCCCTCGTCGGGCCTTCTGGTTCCGGGAAAACTACCCTGCTGCAGCTGATTGGCTGCCTGGACCAGCCCAGTACCGGGAATATTCTGATCAATGGTAAAAATGTCAGCCATTTAAATCGAAACCAACGGGCTGATATGCGCAGAGGATCAATCGGATTTATTTTTCAGTTTTTTGCACTTATTCCAACCTTAAGTGCTTATGAAAATGTTGAAATGCCTTTGCTTCTTATTGGTGAAAATCCTTCTATTCGAAAAGAAAGGGTTTTGCATCTGCTCGAAGAAGTAGGTCTCTCAGATCGGGCTGATAATCGGCCGGATCAAATGAGCGGCGGACAACAGCAAAGAGTGGCAATCGCCCGTGCCCTGGCGACAAAACCAGATCTTATTTTAGCGGACGAACCAACCGCAAACCTGGATACTGCAAATGGAGAACAGGTGATGGAGATCATGGCCAGGCTCAATAAAGAGACAGGCGTTACCTTTATATTTGCTACGCATGACCCTCGGGTGATAAAATATGCTCGAAGAGTGATTACTCTCCGTGATGGTTTGATCGAGAGTGAGAAAAGATTTTAAATTATTTAAGTTTATTGTTGGAGAAGACCATGAAGTTCAAAGTAATATTATCTGGAATTTTGATTTTTATATTATCTGCTTGTGCGTCACAAGCGAAAAGCACCCCAATTCCGACGGTTGTATTGGATACAGGAGCACAAGCTGCTGCTCCTTCTGGTAAGGTTTCAAATGGTATTGTAGCTGCGTCTGGTATTGTTATGCCTGAGCAGGAAGCAAAAATGGCTTTTACGATGGCTGGAAATCTTGCAGCAGTAAATGTAAAAGAAGGGGATCAGGTAAAAGCCGGCACCAAACTGGCTGAACTTGACAACGCTGCGATAAAGATTCAGCTTCAACAGGCTGAGCGGACGTTGAAAGAATTGACATCCCCTGCTTCAATCGCAGCCGCAGAAAAAGAACTGGCTGTTGCCCGGCAGGATCTGCATGATCAACAGGATAAAGTAGATGCGCAGTTATACCGTCGTGCTTCTGACGCCCTTATCAAAAATACCGAAGGGCAGATTGAACTGGCAAAGCATGCTTTATCTCGGGCTTCGGATACTTATCGGTCGGTCGCGCATTTAGAAAATGGGGACAGCCGGAAAGCCGCCGCCCTTGTTGCAATGACAAATGCCCAATTAGCATTGAATAACTTAATTGCTAAATATAACTGGTATATCGATAAACCCTCCGAAATCGATTCAGCCCTGGCAAATGCCAAGCTTGATGTGGCAAAAGCGGCTGTTCAGGAAGCAGAATGGTACCTTGCATTATTAAAAGGCGAAAAAATTCCTGATAATGCTACCGGTGCGAATTTGTCACGTTTGGAAACCGCAAAAACAAATATTACATCATCCCAGGATCTCCTTGATCATTCAGTCCTCATCTCACCGATTGATGGTACTATCTCAAAAGTGAGTGTAATTACCGGGGAAACTGTTTCCCCTGGTGTGATCATATTTATTATTTCAAATGTTACAAAACTGCATGTTGAAACAACAGATTTGAGCGAAAGGGATGTGCCCCTGGTGAAAATTGGCCAAAGTGTCCAAATTTCGATCAAAGCCCTGAATACAACTGTCGCTGGGCATGTAACGGACATTTCATCGGTGTCAAATACGATTGGCGGGGATGTCGTTTACAAGACAACTATTGAATTCGATTCGACACCTGAAGGACTTCGATCTGGTATGAGCGTGGATGTTCAATATAATACTGGTTCATAACTTATAAATCTGCGGTCGTTATTATTTATTTGACTTTATTAGTAAGCAATTTTTCATCTGACAGAAAATAAAATTTGTCGGGTTATTAAAATTCTTAATATTTCGTAATTTGTGTGATGATTGAAATTCAACGGCAATCATCACACATGAATTCAAAAAAATTTAAAATATTTGGAGGAAAAAATGCTTACAATCGAAAAAGTTGATACCTCGAATAAAAAACAGGTCGATCGGTTTATACAGCTTCCTCGCAGATTATATAAAGATAATAAACAATGGGTGTCACCGCTTGATATTGATGCGTATGCTCAATTAAATCCTAAAAAACACCCATTTTATGAACACTCAGAAGTAGAGTTTTTCCTGGCTGTCCGTGATGGCCGTGACGTTGGCCGAATCGCTGCGATAGAAAATCGGCCGTTTAATAATTATCACAAATCTAAGGAAGCAGATTTTTATTTTTTTGATTGTGAAAATGATCCGGAAGCTTCTGCAGCTTTATTTAGAACAGTAGAAGATTGGGCCAGATCCAGGGGACTCAACAGAATGATTGGCCCGAAAGGGATGGGACCGCTGGATGGGTATGGGATCCTTGTTTTTGGGCATGAGCACAGGCAAACGATGAACATGCTGAATTACAATTTTCCTTATTACCAGGATCTTGTTGAATCCCTGGGCTATGAAAAAGAAGTAGATTTTGTGTCATGCTATTTACCTGCTGACCAGTTTAAGATTCCGGATAGGGTTGACCGAATCGCTAAGCGGGCGATTGATAGGGGTGGACTTCAGGTTAAGAAATTTAAAAATAAAAAAGAGCTGATTGAATGGGCTCCTAGAATTGGTGAAGCGTACAACAAGGCTTTTGTTAATAATTGGGAATATTTCCCATTTACACATCGGGAAATTGACTTTGTTGTTGATAACATCATGACAGTTGCTGATCACCGATTAATCAAAATTATTACCCATGGCGATGAAGTTGTTGGTTTTCTGTTTGCATTTCATGATGTATCTGCAGCTATGCAGCGGGCTAAAGGAAAATTGTTCCCGTTTGGATTAATAGATATGCTGCTTGATATGCGGAAAACGAATACAGTTACTGTAAACGGTATGGGTATACTTCCGGAATTCCAGGGACATGGCGGTAATGCGATCCTGTATTATGAAATGGGACTTACGTTATTATCCTTCAAGCAATTTACGCATGTTGAGATGCCGCAAGTAGCAGAAACGACTGAACAAATGCGTGCAGATCTTAAGAATTTAAACGGTGTCGAGTATAAAAACCACCGTGTTTATCACAAAGATTTATAAATTCTACAACCGTTATGATAAAGCATCCATTGGATTTTATAGAAGTAAAAAATAGGCAGAATATATTTTTTATATTTCTCATCCTGACCGCAGCCATTTTTCTCGTTTTTCAATTTATTGATAAACCACTTCAAACATCGGCTGCGCCTTCCGGCATCGTCTCATTTGAATTGGCTGGCTCAGTCACTTCTGTTAATGCCATGCTTGAATCCTGGAATTCTTCTGCTCTTTTGTATAATGCATTTGGGCTTGGATTTGATTTTCTTTTCATGCCAATCTACGCAGTCACCATTTCAATGGCTGTACTGCTCTCATCAAAAAGAAGAAATGCAGCGTGGGAGAAAGCTGGAAATATCATCGGCTGGGCAGCAATGGCAGCCCTCTTATTTGATGCTGTTGAGAATTTGGCATTATTTTCGATGCTTGTTGGCCGGGTATCCGGGCCATATCCACAAGTTGCCGCCATTTGTGCAATGGTCAAATTCGGGTTGATCATACTGGCAGTGTTTTTCGGATTAATTGGCTTATTTTTCCCCCAAAAGAAATAATAATGACAGATAATGATGTTTAAAATAATTTGGCCGAAAAATCCATGAAAAAAAACATCCTTCTGATTTATTGTCTATTCCTGACCGCCTGCTCGATAAATATGACGCAAATAGCAGCTGTGACTGATACATCGCAGCCATTGTTTTTTTCAACTGCGACCCTGGTTCCAACCTTTACTGTCAGACCATCATCAACACCAATCACTCCATCCCCTGTGCCGACGATTGCGCCTGTTGTGGCTGAATTAATCAATCAGGTAAACGTACGATCCTCACCGGATAAGAAAAGCACATCGCTTGGTTTACTAAATTATGGCAACCGGGTAAATGTGATTGGCAAGGATACTACCGGCGATTGGTTCCAGATCATTTATCCAGAGAATTCTGTCACAAATGGGTGGATCAGTGCTGCTTATGTACAGCTGCCGCAAAGTCAAATTGATTTACTCCCGGTTATTAAAGTTAACACATCAGCTGCTCCAACTGCGAACTCATCAGTTTCCCAAACTGTACAACCGGCAGTGATTCAATCCACACCTACTCCGCTGGTTCACCAGGCGAAAGTGACAAAACAGATTTTTCTCCGCAAAGGTCCCGGGCAAACTTATGATTCAATGGGAATGATAGATGCAGGCAGGACAGTAATTTTGCTTGGCAGAAATCAAACAAATACTTGGGCTCAAATCCAATATGAGACTGGTGCCAATGGTACAGCCTGGGTCGCGGCAGCATATCTGCAGGATGCAGATTTTACAGGATTACCTTATTTCGATAATCAGGGTAATAAAATTTCTGATGGCAGTACATCACCAGTGTTCATTAATCCCGGCACAGCTTCAGTTACCTCATTTCCACTTGCAGCACTGGATGGTGATACAAAAGACAACCCTGCCGGGAAAATCGTTTTTTCACCTGATGGACCTGGCTCATTGTCGTTTACAAGTGAACTTTCTTCTCCATCCGGGGACGGGAGTGACTGGATTTCTTTTACCCCGTATGAGCCGGCCAATCAATCAACCCTGGTATATTTAAAGCTGGAATGTGCGGGAAATGGTGCGATCACCACTTCGATCACGCATAAGGGTGAAATTGTACCGCTAATTAAACCGTTGTTATGCGGTAATTATGATTTTCCATTAAAGTTAATAGGTGGAGAAGAGTATATAATTTCACTCATTGCTGATGGTTCCGCAGGTCCGATCCGGTTTGTAAAATACACTTTATCAATAAATTCTGTAAGATAGTTTATTGAGAGGATCAATTATATGAAAAAATCATTTCTTATGGTATTAATCCTGTTCCCTACTTTGTTAATTTCTTCCTGTGCAGCTCCAACACAAACAACAGATGTGAGTGCCATCATTACAGCTGCAGCAGCAACGGCCTTTGTTCGATTAAGTCAAACACCTGTCATCGCTACCCAAACGATAGATCCAACGGTGGATGTTTTCCCGACAGAGATCCCGACCCAGACCTTACAGCCGACCGCGTTTCCAACTTTAGTTCCCATAGCTGGTGTAATGAAAGCGAATGCAAATATTCGCAGTCAGCCTCAAAAGAGCAAGGAATCTGATATCGGCGGAATTTTGGCTGGTCGTGCAGTTGAAGTAATCGCCAGGAACGCTGAAGCGACCTGGCTTTATATAAATTATCCAGAATCTCCGACAGGAAAAGGCTGGGTAGTAATAAATGCCGTCACATTGAATGGGGAATTGGGATTGCTGCCAATTATCATTTTTCCGGATGGTAACTATAATACACCGCAGTTGTTGCCGCCATTTGTATTTCGTATAACCGGTACTCCGCTTCCTCCTGTAGACCCGCCATTGGAAGAGAAGAAATTTGGCGTTTTACTCCAGCCAGGTAATGTCAGAATCGGTCCAAGCATAGGCTTTTTATCGATCGGTATCCTGTCCACAGGTCAAAAAGTGACATTTAAAGGCAGAATTCAGGATAATTATTGGGTACAAATAGACTATCCATCCGGACCGGAAGGAAAAGGCTGGATATTATCATCACTTCTCCAGGCAAATGACGGCTATAGTGGATTGCCGTATTTTGATATTCTTGGCACACCGGTTACCCAGGCACCGGTGTCCTCAACATC
>CAZBRI010000129.1:0-7630 GCA_964494055.1 uncultured Anaerolinea sp. | reverse complement strand
TTTCAAGGTAAATTATGCTCTCATCAGCCGTAGCCAATGCAGCCATTAACAACCAGACCTCTTCCAACTCCGGTGCAAGATTTACCGCCTCATGAGCCAGGTTTCTTGCTGTGCTTTTATCACCACTTTTCAGTGCGGTTTGTGCTTTTTCAAGGATTTTATAAGCAGCAATTTGATTGGAATTCATCGATATACCTTTATTTTTAAAACCTAAGGTGTGGCATTAGGAAGGATATTCTCATTATTTACAAAACATATAATGCCGTCTGCGACGCCGGTTGCTACAACACCTGTATTTTTGGTCAACATATCAAAATCCAGGTTCAAGAAACCAGTCTCAATGATCGCAGCCGGTGTATTTGGATCGATCTCATTAAATGCGTGATAAAAAGTCATATCATTTGTTACGCTATCATGTAAAGGCATAGCAGTAATTTTCTGGTAACGGTCTTTCATACATGCTTCCAGTCGATTCGCCAGGTTTATGTCCCTGGTACTCATCGCAGCAGCCACTTTAAACCCCGTTGCCTGATCATTTATAAAATCACACGAATCATTATGAATGGATATTAGGGCAGCAGCATGATACCCCGTCAGTCTCGGGTCTTTTTCTTTTAATAGATCTGTTTCAAAACCCATCGCGTTTAATTTTTGCTGAACAATCGTAGCGATTTTTAAATTTACATCAGCTTCGGTAGTACCATTTGCACAGACAGCACCAGAATCATTTCCCATATGGCCGGAAACAATACCAATTTTTACCGCCTGATGGGTTTTGCCTGCCTGAACACTGTTGTTTGGCTCAGATGTCAACAATACTGCGAATTGATCTCCAAAACCGCCCGTTATTGAATTAGGAGTAAAGGTCACAAAAAGGGTCGCGACAACGACTGCAGTAATTAACGCTGTTTGCAGGATCCTGGGTGACCTTGGAGTTTTTCGCCTCACTGGAGCAGAAACACGCCCGGGAAGTGGTGATTGTGGTAGATTCTCCATAATATTCATTATATACTACCTGAAATATTTCGTGTAGGGCAATCCTTTTAAGAAAACTTTCGATATTTTGAGTACAATACGTCAAGCAGACTGCTTAAAATTATTCTTCTTGACGTTCATATTTCAAAGAAGTAATATAAAAATATAATTACCAGGAGAAATTAATGGCCATCGAATCCGAACTGTTACGACAAGCAATGAGATATTGGGCAACCGGCGTCACAATCGTCACTGCTGCTCATGCAGGTATTCAACATGGAATGACTGTCAGCTCTTTTACGTCTGTCTCATTAGCTCCTGCGCAGGTACTGGTTTCCCTGGCCCAAAATACCCGCACACATGACCTAATCATGCAGTCACATCATTTTGGAATTACTATTTTGGATTCAACCCAGGTAGAAATCTCAGATCGCTTTGCTGGTAGAGAACCCGATGAATACGATAGACTGAAAGATCTGCCTTTGATTACACTGGTCAGCGGTACCCCCATGCTCAAACAAGGATTAGCTCAAATTGATTGTCATGTAGTAACTACTTTGGGATCAGGTACTCACACGATTTTTATCGGTGAAGTTCTATCTGCCCAATCAACCGATTCTGGAAATCCGCTTATGTACTATAACAGGGGTTATAAAAGAATTTCAGATATCTAATTTTTTTTACAGCAAGGGTTTTTACACTATGGAAAAATTGAGCTCTGAAGAAAAAAAGATGCTTCTGCAATTAGCCAGGCAGTCCCTGGAAAATTGTGTAAAAGGGTTTGATCCACTTCATGTGGATGAAAAAATGCTCACCCCTGCACTCCTTCAAAAAGGTGCATCCTTCGTAACATTAACCATCTCAGGTCAATTACGCGGCTGCATCGGATCCCTTGAGCCATACCAGGCCCTTTACCAGGATGTTTGTGAACATGCAATTGCAGCCGCACTCCATGACTACCGGTTTTCACCTGTCCGGCCAAGCGAATTACCTCGAATTCTGGTGGAAGTTTCTTATTTGACGCTGCCAAAAACATTAATCTACCAGGATCCGCAGGATCTTCTAAATTTGCTGCAGCCTGGTCAGGATGGAGTAATATTGCGGGATGGTTCCCGCCGGGCAACTTTTTTACCACAAGTATGGTCACAAATACCTTCAAAAGAGGAATTTCTAGATCATCTCTGTGCAAAAATGGGAGAACCTTCAAAACTATGGAAACTAAAACACCTGGATGTGGAAATTTACGGGGTTGAGGAATTTCACGAAGGTGGAGAAAATTGAAGTTTTTGGGATTGCTTTGATAAAAACACATAATTGTTTAACTTTAATTACACCAATCAACAGGAGATATTAGAATGAAATACCGCTTTTTAGGCAAGTCAGGTTTACAGGTTAGTGAATTATCGCTTGGATCATGGGTCACTTTTCATAATCAGGTTGATGTCGAATCAGCTGTTAATTGTATGGCAGCAGCTTATGATTCCGGGGTTAATTTTTTTGATAACGCGGAAGTTTATGCAAACGGTAAATCCGAAGAAGTGATGGGTGCTGCTCTTAAAAAATTGGGTTGGAGACGATCTAGCTATGTCATTTCAACCAAGTTTTTTTGGGGAATTAATGACGGAATAAATGAAAAAAACACTCTCAATCGAAAAAGATTGATGGAAGCTATTGACGGCTCATTAAAAAGATTGGATATGGAATATGTTGATCTTATCTTTTGCCATAGGGCAGATCCAACAACTCCAATTGAAGAAACTGTTTGGGCTATGCACAATATCATTGAAAAGGGACAAGCTCTTTATTGGGGTACATCAGAATGGCCGGCCGCAGATATTGTTGCAGCCATAGAAATCGCAGAACGTCACCATTTACATAAACCCGTTATGGAACAACCTCAATATAACATGTTGACCCGGCAGCGATTTGAACAGGAATACTCCCGGCTGTTCAATGATTATCATTATGGCTCTACAATATGGTCACCGCTTGCATCTGGTCTGCTGACTGGTAAATATAATGATGGTATTCCTTCAGACAGTCGTGGTGCTCTTCAAGGATACGATTGGCTTCTTCCTAGATTAACAAATCCAGAAGGGATTTCCAAGGTTAAAAACTTGCAAACAATTGCTGCTGATCTTGGATGCACAGCAGCCCAGCTTGCAATAGCCTGGTGTCTGAAGAATCCCAATGTGAGCACCGTCATTACAGGCGCAAGCAGGGTTTCACAGGTTCATGAAAATATGAAAGCAATGGATGTTGTAGAGAAACTTTCAGTTGAAGTGATGGGAAAAATAGAGACCATCCTGCAAAACAAACCTGGCGAAAATTAATCTGAAGGATAGTTAACATCAAAGCCGCCAGGGGAATTCTCGGCGGCTTTATTTATATATTTCCCTGGAAAGCTGCAATGACTCCAAGAACAATATAGATGATCCCTACGACATACCGCTCAAAAAACCAAACCCTCTGATTTCCTATCAGCCATTTCCTTGCTCTACTGGCGATAAATGCATACATTCCATCACTTATTAAAGCCATCAAAACAAATAATAATCCCAATACCAACAACTGCCGGCTCAGGTGGCTTTGAGTATGATCAACAAATTGCGGAAGAAACGCCAGGAAAAACAATGCGGTTTTAGGATTAAATATTGCGACTGTTAATCCTTGTTTGTAAATATTCCCAAAATCTAGTTTTTCGACCTGGTGATTATCTTTGTAAATTATTTTCTTTTCTGAAAACAACCGGGTAGTTCCCATGTAACCCAGGTAGACTGCTCCAACATATTTGATCGATAAAAAGATAAAAGGATATGAAAGAAGGAGAGCTGAAATCCCGAAAGATGCAGTAATAGCATGGAATAAATTTCCTGTTTCAATACTGATCACTGACACAAAACCAGCCAATCGGCCATGATCAATGCTGCGGGCAATAATATACAACACCGCCGGTCCGGGAGTTACCAGAAGTACAGCCGAAGAAAATACAAAAAGTAATAATTGTGTATTCGGTATCATTTCATCTGAATAAAAGTAGCCTTGACAGGAAAGGGTGAATGTAATCTATTTTCTCAATAACAAGCCTATATCCTTTTATTTGGTATCCCGCATCCATCTTTTTACCGCATCCCTTGAAGGTTGATGCTTGAACATACATTCAAGGAGTTCATTGGCATCATTTTTCATGCAAAGCATCTGACGGTGTTCAGCGAAAATAAACCCTTCTTTTTCAGCGTTCAAAATCAAACTCCAGAGAGGGTCAAAATAGTTCCTGATATTTAATAGACCTATGGGTTTTTCGTGAACGCCTATTTGTGCCCATGTAAGTGTTTCAAACAATTCGTCAAATGTACCATAACCACCGGGAAGTGCAATATAGCCATCTGCTAAAGCATACATACGGGCCTTTCGTTCATGAATGGTGGGTGTAACTTCCAGCCTGGTCAATCCCATGTGAGCGAGAGCCGGTGTATTCATTGATTCAACGATCACACCGTAAACTTCCCCGCCTGAAGATAAAACCCCATTCGCAACCGCACCCATGATTCCTGTCTTGCCGCCGCCATAAATCAGCCGGATCCCTTTCTCTGCAAGGAGTTTCCCCATGTTTTCCCCTGATTTTAAATAAGCAGGATCGATATTATCTGCTGATCCACAATATATGCATATCGAATTCATTCAGGACTCATCTTTCTGATATAAAATCAAGGATCAAAATTTATTTATTGGCAGCGAAAATATTACGCTGAAAAATAATTATCCATTATGAAGAAAGCAGGTATGAATTCTATTAGATAAGTGTGAAGCTGCTTGACTTTCTTATCTATAACGGCATAGAATCAATTATATTATGGACTACAAAGATTATTATCAAATTCTCGGTATCGCACGGACAGCGAGCGCAGATGAGATTCGTTCTGCGTATAAAAAGTTGGCGTTAAAGTATCATCCCGACCGCAATCCCGGGAATAAACAAGCTGAAGAAAAGTTCAAAGAAATGAACGAGGCTTACCAGGTTTTATCTGATCCTCAAAAACGCTCAAGGTATGACCAACTGGGTAGTGCATATAATTCTTACCAGCGTGATGGCGGACAGCCTGGCGGGTTTGATTGGGGTCAATGGTACTCAAATAATAATGCCAATCAACAGGTAAATTTTGAGGATATTTTCGGTTCCGGAGCCGGAGCTGGCGGCGGATTTTCTGATTTTTTTAGTTCGATCTTTGGCGGTATGGGCGGTATGGCTGGAAATACTGTACGGTCTCAACGGGCTTCTCAACATGAGCAGACTGTTTCCATCACCCTTCAGGAAGCATACGATGGAACCAGCAGGATAATGGATAGTGCCGGCAAACGTATACAGGTCAAGATCCCTGCCGGGGCAAAAACCGGTACCAAGATCCGTGTTGCTAACAGCGCTCCGGATGGTTCAGATTATTACTTAAAGATCCATATTCAGGACGACCCGCGTTTTGAACGTGATGGTGCAGATTTGTACGCACCTGTTACCGTAGATGTTTTTACAGCAATCCTTGGTGGTGAAGTCGATGTACCCACCATGTCTGGTAAGGTTAAGTTAACTATTCCAGCGGGGACACAAGCAGAACAGAAGATCCGTATCACTGGCCGCGGAATGCCGCATCTGAAAAACCCTCAGACCAGGGGAGATCTTTATGTTCAAGTAAAGATAAAAATCCCCAAACATTTATCTGCAGAACAATCAAATCTCTTGCAAAAAGCACGAGAGCTAGACAAGTAATTTTGTCTGCCCTGTATTAGGAGTTTTTAATGACCAATAGATACCGAATTTTGTCGGCCCTGACTATGTTGATATTTGCCTCCCTGGCATGTCAATCCATAAAACCACCATCCATAACAATTCAAAATACTCCGGTGATCGCAGTTCCTACAATTGCACCGGTCAATGTCCCATCTGTTGGTTTTAATCAACAGGATACCCTCACATCCCTGTACCAAAATGTTATGCCGGGAATTGTCGCCATCCAGGTACTCACTGATCAGGGTGGCAGCCTTGGCACCGGTATCGTTTTTGACAGCGAAGGTCATATTGTCACAAATGAACATGTTATTGATGGCCAGCAAAGCATCGAAGTTGACTTCAGTTCAGGGTATAAAGCATCAGCCAGCCTGGTCGGTTTTGATAAAGATTCTGACCTGGCTGTGATCAAAGTGGACGCCCCGTCTACTGAGATACACCCGCTCTCGTTAGGTGATTCCAAAAAACTAAATGTAGGCCAATCTGTCGTTGCCATCGGAAATCCATTCGGTTTAAATGGATCGATGACACTCGGCATCATCTCTGCCCTGGGACGCACCCAGGATTCCAACCGGCAATTATCCGGCGGCGGGTCTTTCAGCGTTGCCGATATGATACAAACTGATGCAGCGATAAATCCTGGAAATTCCGGAGGGCCGTTATTTAACCTGTCGGGAGAAATTATCGGTATTAATCGCTCCATCCGGACTGACGCCAGTAATTCGACTGGTGAACCGGTCAATTCTGGTATTGGTTTTGCCATTCCAGTCAATCTTGTGAAAAGAGTTGTCCCGGCACTGATCAGTAATGGAACTTTTGAATATCCTTATATGGGTATTTCTGCATTGCAAAGTGAAGCTATGTCGCTGAAAGTAATCAATGAACTTGGTCTAAAAAGTATGACCGGTGTCTATATCACAGGCGTAGCATCCGGCGGTCCGGCTGAAAAAGCGGGCATGATTGGAGCAAGCACCCCGTCCAAAATTCAAGGCTTGCAATCAGGCGGTGACCTGGTGATTGCTATAGATGGGAATCCAGTGAAGATTTATGATGACCTGATAGGTTACCTGGTCGATAATAAATCCCCTGGAGATACGATAGTTTTGACTGTTTTACGCGGAGAGCAAAAAGTTGATCTCACGCTTACACTTATCAAACGTCCCTGATAATAAATCAAGGAGCTTTTCAAAAAATTACAAAAACGGAGTTGAGAAAAATCTCAACTCCGTTTTTTTATACATAACGCTCTTCTTTCCATACATCAGCCCGGTTATGATAACCGGCCTGTTCCCAAAATCCTCTTCGATCAGCCTTCATGAATTCCAGGCTTCTCAGCCATTTGGCACCTTTCCAGAAATAAGGTGTCTCATCTTCTTCGTGTCCGGGTATATAACCCACAACTCCCCGCAATGGAAAGCCATGATCCGGCTCAAGCGGTTTTTCATCATAGTGAGTGGCTAATAAGAAATTCTGCTGCAGCATTACATCAACAGGCAGATTTACAGTGAATCCATATTCAGCATGCTGCATCACATAATTTGCAGTTGGTTTTAGCTTGATCAATCCTTCATCAATTAGAGTCTTGAGTGAAACCCCTTCCCAAAATGTATCAAATTTACTCCACTTGGTCACACAATGAATATCCATTTTTAACTTAGTCCGGGGCAGCATGTTGAATTGATCCCAGGTTAACCTAACTTCGTTTTCAACTTCTCCATAAATTCTAAAATCCCAGGCTGCCGGATTAAATGACGGAACAGGTCCGTAATGTAAAACAGGGAATTTTAATGTTAAAGACTGCCCCGGGGGTAAACGCCCTTCCTGCCTTATGCGCTCTTCTTCTTTTCGCCGATCAGATCTTTCAAACATAAACAT
>CAZBRI010000128.1:0-7633 GCA_964494055.1 uncultured Anaerolinea sp. | reverse complement strand
CTTGCGATCTTCATCACGATGAATTTTGATCTTTGTATTGGCTGCAGGTACTGTGAAGTCGCCTGCCCATACGATGCCCGTGTGTTTAATTGGAAAGAACCGATCAAGCTCAGTCCTAAATCACCTAATTTCGGCTTCCAGGAAGTGGCAAACAGGCCTCGCGGTGTTGTCGAAAAATGTCTCTTCTGCCAGCACCGTATAGACTCAGGTTTGGCTCGCGGGATGGTCCCTGGTGTGGATCCTCTCGCTACCCCGGCTTGTGTTGTCGCCTGTCCAACGGGTGCCAGGGCATTTGGAGATCTGACAGATCCCGGGAGTCCAGTCTCTAAAGTCTTGGAAGAAGCAAAGGCAGTAATGCGTCTGCGCGAAGATGAATTGAGCACCGAACCCAGTGTTTATTATGTTCCTCCAGACACACATACCAACAACCCTTTCCAGAAGGGATAGGCCATGCAAATATCAATTAATTATCCAAAAATCAGGCTATTCAAAAAAGAGATCGATCCATTTCCGTATTGGATTGGTTTACTTATCCTCGGTGTCCTTTTTGGACTGACAGGTGTGTTTTTCGTTTTCCGTGACGGTCTCCAGGTAACAGGCCTTTCGAATAAAGTACCCTGGGGTTTGTGGATCTCGATTGATCTTTCTTCCATCGCTTTGGGCGGCAGTGCATTTGTCTTTGGCGCGATCATTTACCTTCTCAAGATCCGGCGCTTCGAATCCATTGGTAAACTTGCGGTATTGCTCGGTTTCCTGGGTTACTCAACAGCCGGAATGGTCCTATTAATGGATCTTGGACAGCCTTTACGGTTCTGGCATCCAATTGTTTACTGGCAGCCTCACTCACTTCTCTGGGAGATCACCATGTGTGTGGTCCTCTACCTGACAGTGCTGTTGGCTGAGCTGATCCCGGTAGTGACTGAGCATTCAAACTTTACCAGGCACCCGCTCCAGGAGAGGTTCCCTATACTGAAGACAATTGCAAAATATGCTCGTCTGGCTTCAGTCTGGCTGCATAAAGCAGGACCTGCACTGGCAATCATTGGCATGACTCTTTCCTTGCTGCATCAGGCCTCACTGGGTGCTACTTATTCAGTCCTGTACGGGAGAGGGGTTTGGTTCAATCAAAGTGCCCCTACCCAGTTTGTTTTCTCAGCCATGAGCGGCGGTATCTCGCTTTTATTTATCCTGAGTGTTTTCGTCTTCAGGGTAATGCGGCCCGGCCTGGTGGATGACGATTCGTTTTATGATGTTGCCCGTCTCGCTGGCGGTGTGACATTATTGTTGACCTACCTGCGCTTCTGGGATTGGGCTGTCACAAATTATTACAGCTTCGATCAACAAATTTCTTTACAGACCAGTTTGCTGGATACTGTTGCGCCATATTCAAATACTTTTTGGTTTGGTCAGGCATTACTGCCCACAATCGCTGGTGTGATCTTATTAAACGCCAAAGGTATAAAGAACTTCCGGTACCTTATGGCAGCCGCGGTAATTCCTGTTTTTGCAACCGTGCTGACACGTTGGAACTACAACTTTGTCGGTCTGATTGCCGCCACAACTTATGACCCATACACTCCAGTCGTTCTGTTGTATTCTTATACTCCAACATGGGTTGAGTTTGCGGTAGGTACTTTGGTCATTTCCTACTGGCTCATGATGTTCAGTCTTGCAACTCGTTTTCTTCCTTTCCATGGAGAAAAACATTCCTCGCATTAAGTACAAGTAACCAGTATCAAGTACGACCTCAAAAAAATCGGGGTCGTACTTTTTTTTTCGCTAAATGAATAACTAGGACGAATTAGGACAATTTAAGTGCAAATTCATGACAAATATCACGCCATATCGCCTAAATTTTCAGCTGGCCTTAATCTTGTTATGTAAAATTACATGATGTAAGGTTCTACATAATTCATGGAGGTTGTTATGGCTTCACCTCGTTTAAAGTTTGTGTTTGGTGGTTTGCTTATTCTTGCTGCAGTGGTCTATTTAATCGTATCATCCACGCAGGCAAGTGCTCAATATTTTCTCACCGTAGATGAGCTGCTTGCAAAAAAATCTTCAATTGTTGATAAAAATATTCGTATCTCTGGGGCAGTGATTGGGGATTCAATCACTTATGATGCAAAAACATTATCGCTTGGTTTTACAGTTGCACATGTCTCTGGTGATAATAATGAAATTGAAAAAGAAGGCGGTCTGGCTGCAGTACTTCACCAGGCAGTTATTGACCCAAACCGTTCAAAGCTGAAAGTAATTTATGTCGGTGTCAAGCCTGACTTAATGCGGAACGAAGCACAGGCTATTATGACCGGTCACCTGGCGGCTGATGGAATTTTTTACGCCGATGAACTGCTTCTCAAGTGTCCAACCAAGTATGAAGAGGCAGTTCCGCAACAGGCGGCAGGTAATTAATGATCCATAGTATCGACGAAAGTCGATACTATCTTTTGTAATTGGAGAGTACCATGCTTGCAGATTTTGGATATGGCGTTCTAGTTTTATCGTTTGCCCTGGCTATCTACGCCATCGGGTCAGCGATTGTTGGTGTTAGGCAAAAATCTAATAAATGGGTGGAAAGCTCCCGTCTTGCTATGCAGCTGACTTTTCCGCTGATTTCTTTATCAGTTTTAACACTGATTTATTTGTTGATTACTGAACAATATCATATTGCCTATGTCTATGAAGTCACCAGCCGGTCCATGCCGCTCTACTTGAAAATCACGGCTTTATGGGGCGGCCAATCAGGCTCGCTTGTTTTTTGGGGTTGGTTGATGTCAGCATTTGCAACTGCAGTCACCTTGCGAAAATGGGACAGAGACCGGGAATTCCTTCCCTGGGTGGTTGTAGTCAGCAGTGTCACGCTTGCTTTTTTTATCGGTCTCGTCATTATGTACGAAAACCCGTTTGTCAAGTACTGGCAGACTTTCAGCGGAGAAGTTATCTCAGCCATGCTGCAGCCAGCCGGCTCTGTTTCATTCAGCCCGCCTGATGGGCGTGGTTTGAATCCGCTTCTCCGGCACCCCGGTATGGTGATTCACCCACCGATGCTTTACCTGGGATTTGTAAGTTTTGTAATTCCGTTTGCCTTCGCGATTGCAGCCCTCGTTACCGGCAGAACTGATGACCGCTGGATCCGGATTACCCGCCGGTGGACGATAGTTGCCTGGTTGTTCCTGTCAATGGGTTTGGTTCTTGGCGGCAGATGGGCTTACGACGTGCTCGGGTGGGGCGGCTACTGGGGCTGGGATCCGGTTGAGATCGCAGCTTTTATGCCCTGGCTTTCGGGGACGGCATTTTTACACTCCGTGATGATCCAGGAAAAAAGGGGTATGTTGAAATATTGGAATATGATCCTGATCATCCTGACTTATGCGTTGGTGATCTTTGGGACCTTCCTCACCCGTTCCGGTGTTCTTTCATCGGTGCATGCATTTGCCCAGAGTGCCATCGGCCCAGCTTTCTTCATCTTTATCGGAATTACATTTGTAACTTCGATAGCTTTGTTGATTTATCGCTGGGATGATTTGAAATCTGAATCACAGATGACTTCATTGCTTTCACGTGAAGCCCTGTTTCTATTAAATAATTTATTGTTTATCAGTATCCTGGTTGTCTGTTTCTGGGGAGTCATTTTCCCGCTTATTTCAGAGCTTGCGACCGGTCAAAAGGTAACGGTTGGGCCGCCATTTTATGAAAGAGCAACAGGCCCGTTATTTGCTGCACTCGTTCTATTAATGGGAATCGCTCCTCTTTCAGCCTGGGGACATTCAACCCTCAAAACGCTCGGCCGGGCCATGTGGCGTCCGTTGATCGCTGCGGTTGTCATTGTAGCGGGCATAATCATTGCAGGTGCCGTTACGAATCCCTATGCAATCGTCGGATTTTCGGTGGTATTTATCAGCGCTTCCATCACTTTATATGAATTCTGGCGTGCAGCAAGCGCTCGCAGCCGTGCACAAAAAGAAAATATTTTTCTCGCACTCTGGCGTTTGGCTGGCAGGAACAGGAGACGCTATGGCGGTTACCTTATCCATTTATCAATAATTTTGATGGCTCTTGGGGTGATCGGAATTGAAATGTTCCAGAATGAAACACAGGGAACCATTGCTCAAGGGCAATCGATTAAGATCGATGGATATACGGTTACGTTTAAGGATCTGGCATTATTCGATACAAATGACAACCGCAATGTTGCCCGGGCTGTGGTCTCGGTTGAAAAGAATGGACAATTTCTGACCGACTTGTACCCGCGCCGGGATTATTTTTACGAATCCCAGCAGCCAATGACCATCCCGGGTGTGCGGTCAACAATGCAGGATGACCTTTATGTCATCCTGGTTGATTGGCAGCCAATTCTTACTTCGGGAGCAACATTTAAGATTTATCACAATCCGCTTGTTAACTGGCTCTGGCTGGGTTCACTTATGATGATATTCGGCTCTGTTGTTGCTGCCTGGCCGGATAAAGATGAAGATTATGTGCCTGCCCATGCCCGGAAAAATCAAGTACCTGTTGTTCAAACTGGCTCAGCTGATTGATAAAAAACATCCAAATTGAGAATGGTGATGTGGAGTAAGCAAATGAAGCGATTTTATTTGAGCATTGTACTTGTGGGTCTGCTCAGCCTCGTATTTTTCAGCCAGGTATCGGCCCAGGCACCAACTCCTTCCGATAACGATGTCAATGCGGTTGCAAAGCAGCTTTTTTGCCCGGTTTGTGAAAATACCCCGCTCGATGTATGTCCAACGCAGGCCTGTGCGCAATGGCGTGAACTGATCAGGACCAAATTGGCTGAAGGCTGGTCCGCTGAAAAAATTAAAGAATATTTTGCTGCCCAGTATGGTGCACGGGTACTTTCTGAACCGCCGCGGCAGGGTTTAAACTGGTTGGTGTATATTATTCCCCCGTTATTGATGCTGGTTGGTGTATATATATTATTCCGGGCTTTCCAATCCATGCGAAAACCGGTTCTCTCTGATGAACCTGGAGAACAGGTCGAAACTAAGCTCGAAAAAGACGAATACTTACAGCGGATCGAAGAAGAAATAAAAAAAAGAAATTAGCACTGCCTGTCTGCTGCTCTTCTGAGAGATGTAAAGGAGAATAATTGATGAAGGTGAACATTGAAGCCCCTGCTGATGTTTCTGCAGGATCTCAAAAACCTGTTAGAAAAGGGGTTGCTCTTTGGGTTCAGGTGTTAATCTGGGCCGCTTTGCTCGGGCTGTTGACCATCGTTGCTTTTGGTTTGCGCCGTTCGCAGCAGGGTACAGTTCAAGTTGGGGACATCATCCCTGATTTCAAATTAACTTTTTTCGATGGTTATAAATACCAGGAAAAAAGCGATATAAAACTGTCGGACTTGAAAGGCAAAGTGATTGTGATCAATTTTTGGGCTTCCTGGTGCAAGCCTTGTGAAGAAGAAGCCGCGCTGATGGAATCCACATGGAAGTCTTACCAGGATGGCGACCAGGTATTGTTCGTGGGCGCAGATTATGTCGATACCGAACCGGAAGCCAGGGGTTATTTGAAAAAGTTCGATATCACGTATCCAAACGGTCCGGATCTTGGCACAACAGTCTCTCAATTATTCCGCATCCGCGGAGTACCAGAAACCTATTTTATCGATCAAACTGGCAAGCTGGTCTACGCCCAGATCGGACCTTTTGCGTCTGAATCAGAAATTCACGCTATTATTGATCCTTTAATCAAGAAATAAGGAAGTCTATGGATATAGGTGCATTATTTTTGCTTTTGTCCGTTGTAGTATTAATCGGGTTGTTTGTTGCCCGTCCATTTTTAGAAAAAAAATCATCTCCCAGTACTAAAGACCAGGATCAGGCATTCTCCACATTGCTGGCAGAACGTGATCGGCTGATCAGCGCTTTGCAGGAATTGGATTTTGATTTTACATTGGGAAAAATACCTGCTGAAGATTATCCGCCCATGAGGGCTGACCTTTTGCGCAGGGCTTCAGACATATTAAGACAGATTGATTCAAACCAGGCAAATTCCAGCCAGTTTTCTGATGCAGAATCACGGGTCGAGGCACATGTTGCTGTCCGGCGCGCTGATGGTGCGGTAGAAAAACCTGTATCGAATGAAATAAATGATGATCAAATTGAAGAATTGATCGCTTCGCGCAAGGCTGCCCGAAAAGAAAAATCTGCAGGTTTTTGCCCGAATTGTGGTAAACCCGTAGTTCGTTCAGACCGGTTTTGTCCTGCTTGCGGCAAATCCATTTGATGATAATTTAATCCAATTAATTAAGGAACCAACATGAAATATAGAATACTGCTGATTACCGGGGTGATGTTATTTTTGCTGAGTGCGTGCCAATTTTCACTGGCTTCAGATATTACGCCGCCTCCAGATTATCAATCACCGACTCCCGGGCCGACGATGAGCCCGTTATTTCCACTAACCCCGCCTAATCTTGCAGCTGGTTCGGCAATTTACCTGGAAAAATGTGCACCTTGTCATGGAGCTGGCGGGCAGGGTGACGGCCCGATGGCAGCCCAGCTTCAAAAACCGCCAAAAGCCCTTGGTAAACCAGAAATCGGCCGGTTAGCTGCTCCTGCTAACTGGTATACAACTGTGACTGAAGGTAATATTAATTCATTCATGCCGCCATTTAACGGCAGTCTCAGTGATCAGCAGCGTTGGGATGTAGTTGCCTATGCCATGTCTCTTGGCGGAAATACAGCCGCGGAAGCTGAACGGGGTAAAGGTCTTTATGAAGCAAATTGTGTAAAGTGCCACGGTCCGCAGGGTAATCTCAATCCGAAAGCGGATTTTACCAGTCAGACAATGATGGCAAAATTAAATCAGACAGATATTTATAACTTTGTCGATAAAGGAATAGGCAAAATGCCCGGTCTCGGCGGATTGATGCCGGCGGCCGATATTTTTGCTGTTGCCTCGTATGTCAGATCGTTTTCTGTGAGCGCTGGTGCTGCTGCTGCAGTTCCAACCTCCACCCCTCAGCCAACACAGGAAACAAATACTGCTCAAACTACACCTTCGGTTACTGCTGATCCAAATATGACCGCTGCCCCAACAACCATACCCGTTGGCAGCATTTCCGGCAAAGTCATCAATGGTTCCGGTTCAACAATACCTGATACATTAAAGATCACGCTTCATATTTTTGAACATAACACCGCAACGCAGCAATTCAGTGAAGTCGCCACCCAGGTAGCGCCAATTTCCAGTGATGGCAGTTACAAATTTAGCGGCGTGTCAATGCCTGCCAACCAGGCATTTTATGTGGGCGTAAATTACTCGAATACTGATTACGAGTCTGAAGCAGCCTTTCCAAAAGATGGTCAAACCAATATTGATCTTCCTCTCACAATTTACGAGACGACCACCGATACATCTACACTTGTCGCTGAACAGGCTCATATCCTGTTAGATTACAGTAAAGAAAATATTGTGCAGGTCGTTGAATTCCTGGTGATGTCCAATACCGGGAAGAAATCCATTGTTGCAGCTGAAAAGGGCGGCCCGGTGGTCAATGTCGCACTTCCCGAAGGTTACACTAATCTTCAGTTTGAACAGGGTGCCATTGGAGATCGCTATCTGAGATCGGAAGAGCACACGTCTGAACTCCAGTCACCTGAAGCTATCT
>CAZBRI010000127.1:0-7651 GCA_964494055.1 uncultured Anaerolinea sp. | reverse complement strand
GGTAAACCGGATGTCGCAATGGCGGTTTGTGTGCCAGCTATCTCAATGGCGTTCATCCCCGAAGTTGATACAGGTTTCGGGAAATTTGCTTTCGGGGTGGCAGTTGCGCCAGGGGCTGATGATGCTGAACGTGTACAGGCACTGACTAAAAAGGTAAAAATGATAAAAATAAATAACAGGTTTCTTTTGCTCATGGAATATTTTTCTCCTCCAAAATGGCGGTTAATCGGCATATTTATACAGTTTGTTTGATACTAGCACAACCTTTCTAGTGCGTCAAGATAAAACGTCCGCAAGGAAAGAGTGCCAGATTTTCCGAAAATACAGCCTCCTAAAGCTTGATAGCCCTGGTTGCGATGTATGTTGGAGAATACTCACTGATGATCGTATGATTATGATGATCTTCATAAAAACCAATAATATGGAAACCGGCATCGGTCTGTCCTGCCAATTGGTCTGTCAGGCTGTGACTGTGCTCCAGCGGCCAGCCGTTTGTTATCTGACGATCAGCAGTTTCAGGATGATCGATATCATTAAATGGCAATTTATACCGGACAACCATCTGCCCTTTTTCAGCTTCATCGAAATCAAATATATAAAATATGGGGTTCATGAAACCAGCCAGCATACTGCCGCTGTGCCTGAGCACCCTGAAGGCTTCCAGCCAGACCGGCCGGATTGTTGGAATGAACAGATTTGAAACAGGATGGAAGACCAGGTCAAAAGACTCGTTTTTGAACATTTCCAGGTTCCTGGCATCCCCTTCCACTGTGAGTAGATTTTGCAGCCCTTCCCTTTCGGCAACTTCCAGATCCCGGTCCAGCTGCCTGGGTGAGTTATCCAGCACGGTAACATTTGCCCCGGCTGCAGCCAGGATCGGACCCTGCTGACCGCCGCCGCAAGCCAGCGCCAACACATCCAGCCCCTGCAAGGGCGGGAACCAGCTGGCGGGGACTGGTTTGTTTTCTGTCAATAACACAGAAAAATCCCCGTGCCGGGCACGTTTTATCAGTTCCGGTCCAACAGGTATGGTCCACTCATTATCCCCGGAATCTACATGTTTATTCCAGGCATCACGGTTGTAAGCCCGGATATCAAGATCTTTTTTCATCATATTCCCTGTCACGCATGGCTTGTCTTTTCCAGAAGCTGCCTTAAAAAACGGCAGAAACGAGTATTACCTGCTGCCTTTATGGAGCAGCTCATCCATATCATCAGCATGACCTGCTTCATGAGGTCCGAATACGTTCACAACATCAAGGAGCGTACCAGTTTCTCCCCAGGGCAGCATTTGACTTATTTCAACCTGATCGTCAGGCACACTGGAAAGTAATTTAAGCAAATTCTTTCTGAGATCTTTATATTCCTGGTAAACCCGGGCATAATCGATTCCAGATCTCTTTTTTACAGCCTGTAAATTATATTCATCAATATCCAGCCCCTCAATTACAGCCGGAACCTGACCAACGATTATGGATTCCAGGTAATTAATAACCAACTCATCCCAGCCGCTGAGGTGAGCCAGCACCTCTTTGCTTGTCCAACCTGGATATATCTCCCTATCTGGATTTATTTTTGAAATAACCTGCAATATCCTCTGATGCGAGCTTTCCATTATATTTATTAATGATTCTTTTGTATTCACTTGACTTTCTCCACGAATCTACCAATAAAATAAAGACTTGCCATTCTGATCATTTTTTGAATATTACCCGACCCACATATCAAAACTGAATAACATCAAAGACATTCCCAATAATAATATACTCAATAAGGTCCAGGCGCGGTCAAAGGTTTTATTTCTTCCCAGGAGAGACAGGAAAATAAACATGGCAGGAGCAGCCAGCATATAACGGGCTTCACTTTGGGCAGAACCACTGACTGCAGAAAACATGACGATCGCCAGGCTGAATAAAGCAACTTCAGGATCTTTACGCAGAAGGAAAAGACTGGCGGTCAACGCCAGGAGTACGCTGCCTGCTTCGATAATAAAATAGACCATCCCGGATTCTACAGTACCGGCATATACAAATGCCTGCTTCCAGCTGGCAATTGATTCAAAAATACTGAAGACTCCCCGGCCGAAATAAAAAGACTGCAATGCAGCCCAACCTTCTCCAAGGTGAGAAAACCGCCACAATAAGTAACCAGCCAGCGGCAGGAGAGACCAAACTGCCTGTATGACCCTGGAAATGGTGAGCGAATTTTTTATATCACGCCAATTAAACTGCCGCAGAACAGCAAATACGAGCGGGATAAACAGCAAACCGCCATGGGCACGCGTCCAGGCTGCAGCAAAGCCTAATAACCCTGCCCAAAACCATTTTTGCCGGCGGGACAGCGCCAGGGTCCAGAATGCCAGCCCGATAAACAAGCCTTCGGTATAGACTTGTGCAAAGAAAAATGCGCTGGGAAATATTAACAAATAAAAAGCTGCCCGCAGCGCATCATTCTCATCAAAATAAGCCCGTGTCAGATCCCAGATGGCCAGCATACCCGCCAGTGTACCAAGCAAGGCGGCTATGACACCAGCGAGCGAAGCAGTCCCGATCGGCGTCAAGCCAAACAAGGAGAGCGGGGACATCAGCAGCCTGATCAGCATCGGATAACCGGGAAAAAATGAGTAATTCCTTGGCCAGTTAATGCCTGTTTTTGGATCCATCGACCTGCCGGCAGCAGGATCATCATACCCGCCGACAGCGATTCCCAGGTAATATTCAGAATCCCAGGAGACATTCCGGTTTAGAAACGGTTCTTCAAGGTATATTTTCCCCTTGCTGCTGTACTTACCGGTTTCACCAGCGCTCCATGCGACCGCATAATCCGGTCTTTTAACATCCAGCCGGCTTGTGACCAGCAGCTGGAAACAAAAAAGAATCACAAACCATGCAATCCACATCAGAACCAGGTTTCGAAAGACCGTGTTTTTATTCATTAATCTCCTGTATAACAAGCAATCATTTTCCAGGATTTATACTGCGGGAGCTAGTTCTTTTTCTTTGGTATTCTTCCTGAAAAGAATATAAATACCAGCCGCTAGAACGATTCCGCCCAGGATAAAACCACTGAAGTTTGAAATAAAATCTGAGATCAACTCCCATTGGCTGCCGAATGCATAGCCAAGGCCACCGTAGAGAATCACCCAGGTTAATTCACCCAGGAATGCGTAAAGCATGAATTTTTTAAACTTATAACCGCTGCTGCCGGCGATCAATGTGATTGGAAATGCAACAGCAGTTAAAAGCCAGCGGGTTAAAAATATTGCGATTCCCCCGCGGCGGTCAAACAAGGAATGAGCGCTTTTCCAGGCGGCAGTACTGCCAAAACGATTTTCTATCCAGGTACTGGCGAAAAATCCCAGGGTGTAAAGAAGCGTGTCCCCGGCAATCGTTCCGAGGTAACCATATACCGGTGTTGTAAGGCCATCCAGCAAATTTTGACGAATAAAAGCTCCGCAAGCGATCACAATCAGGGTCCCAGGAAGGGGTACGCCCAAACCGCCCAGTAAAAGAATTAGTGCAACCATTGGTGCACAATAAGCAGCAACCCAGCCTAATGCGAGTGAACTGATATCCATAATTATGGTTTCTTTGGTTGAGAATCAACGATCTTTTGAACAGCAGTGACCAGGCTTTTTGGGCCGCCAGAAAAATTAACAACATCACTGAGATAACCTAAGGGCATGTAAGCATTCCCATCTTTCGGAATTCCCAGTTCAGAAAATATAGTTTCAGATGGAATGCCTGTGCTATTAGCAATGTACTGAATCGACATCCAATCCGTAACCTTTTGTTCGATCAAGCCGGTGACGACAGGATTTTCCCGGTATTTATTGATCACATTTGTCACGAGCTTCAGGATTACCGGTTTATTATTTTCAAGACCCAGGTTCATTTGTGAATTCAGCCTTTTAAGAGAGATCATGCTGTTTTCTTTATTAGGCGTGAACATTAATTCATCGAATAAATATTTTTGAGGTACCGCGTAAGCTACAGAAATATAGCGGATTGTCATCCAGGGTCTGAGCAGACCGGTTGAAAGATTTCCGGCCTTAAAATTATTAAGCTCGGCATACCTGACTTCCTGGTAAAAAGAAAACATCCCTAAACCCCTGAAAATCATTATCCCAACCCCGATAATAATCAACACAACTGCAAGAATTTTAATCCTGGAAATCGACTTTATTTTTTCAATCAAACTACTCATAACGCTCCTTGTCAGCCGGTCAGCCGGAATATCATTTTCAAAGTAATTGTACACTCAAGCACTACATTTCATCAAAATTTCATTCCGGACATGGTAACTTTTCATAGTATATTTTCAAGGATGAGGAAAATTGATTTATGGCACTAATCAGCTTAAAAAATGTCAGTATCGGGTTTGGTGGACCGCCGCTTCTCGATAATGTCGATATGCAGATTGAAAAAGGAGAGTGGATAGGTTTACTCGGCCGGAACGGCATGGGGAAATCCACCCTGTTAAAATTAATCAAAGGCGAAATATTCCCTGAATCGGGGGATGTTGCACGGCAGCAAAATTTGAATGTGTCGTATTTACCGCAGGAAGTCCCGCAAGGTTTAACCGGAACAGTCAAAGACATCGTGACAACCGGCCTGGAAAGTGAGGCAGCCAATTCCTCGGCTGAAACTGCCTGGCAGGATCAATTGAAAGTGGAACAGGTAATGGTAAGGATGCAGCTCGACCCGGCCGCAGTCTTCGAAACCCTATCGGCCGGCATGAAGCGCAGGGTGCTGCTCGCCCGAGGTCTTGTCCGTTCGCCGGATATTTTACTGCTGGACGAACCAACAAATCACCTGGACATTGAATCCATTGACTGGCTGGAAAATTTCTTAAAGCGCTGGGGCGGTACCCTGGTTTTTGTGACGCACGACCGTGTGTTTTTACAAAAACTGGCGACCAGGATCATTGAATTGGACCGCGGCCGATTATTTGATTGGAACTGCGATTACAACACCTTTATTCAACGCAAAGAAGCCATGCTTAACTCGGAAGCTGGCCAAAATATTCTTTTCGATAAAAAATTAGCCCAGGAAGAAGCCTGGATACGTAAGGGAATTGAAGCCAGGCGAACCAGGAATGAAGGCAGGGTTCGGGCTCTGAAAAAATTACGGGATCTTCGCAGCGAAAGGCGGGAACACCCCGGAAAGATCAAATTACAAATCCAGGCAGAGCGGCGCTCCGGCAGACTGGTGATTGAAGCCAGGGATGTAAGTTTTGGGTATGGTGACAGGCAGATCGTCAAACACTTTGAGACAAGTATTCAACGCGGCGATAAGGTCGGCATCATCGGTCCAAACGGCTCAGGAAAAACGACTTTACTGCGGGTTTTACTGGGGGAACTTGCCCCCCTGACAGGAATTGTTGAGCACGGCACCCATCTTGAAATTGCATATTTTGATCAACTTCGTGCCCAGCTGGATGAATCGAAAACCATTCTTGAAAATGTTTCGCAGGGCGGCGATACAGTCACCATCAACGGCCGTTCGCGAAATATCATCGGTTACCTGGAAGATTTTCTTTTTACGCGTGACCGCGTCCATGCCCCGATCAGCGCCCTTTCAGGCGGGGAAAGAAATCGTTTACTGCTCGCAAGGATCTTTGCCCGGCCGACCAACCTGCTGGTGATGGATGAACCAACCAACGACCTCGATATAGAAACACTCGAAATCCTGGAAGACTTGCTGTTGGATTATCCAGGAACGCTGCTATTGGTAAGTCATGACCGTGCTTTTTTGAACAACCTGGTTACCAGTACACTTGTTGTGAATGGACTTGGTGACGTGACTGAATTTGTCGGCGGTTACGATGATTGGCTGCGGCAGGTAACCCCTGAAAACACTGATAAAACAATTGAAAAAGATAAGAATCGCAAGAATAGCAGCGGTGTATTAACTTCCCAATCGCAGGAAGTCCCCAGAAAGATCAGTTATAAAGATCAGAGAGCATTTGAAGCCGCTAAAAAAGAGCTGGCTGAACTTCCCGAAAAAATTGAACAACTGGAAAGTGAACAGCACGCACTCAGTACCTCAATGGCAGATCCGGGGTTTTATCAAAGGAACAGTTCAGATATCAGCGCTGATGCAGCCCGTCTCCGGGAGCTTGAAGAACAACTTGCTGCCGCCTATCTTCGCTGGGAAGAACTGGAATCCATGTAATCATCCTGCAGTAAACGATGACCCGGTTTTAATTGAATGGCACATGAATTAGTCAATATTCAGAAATACTTCGCGGGTGTATACTCGTGAAAAAATAATTTTAAAGCGGAGAGATACTAATGAAAAGAGCAGTCAGTATCAGCATCGGTTCATCCAAAAGAAACAAGGCAGTCGAGGTTAATCTGCTTGGACAGCAGATCAGTATTGAACGCATCGGGACCGATGGTGATATGGAAGCTGCTGCTTTGAAATATAAAGAACTGGACGGGCAGGTCGATGCTTTTGGAGTCGGCGGCGCTGACCTTGGTTTGATGGTCGATGGCAAATGGTATGAACTTCATTCGGTTACACCGGTCATCCGTTATATCAAGAAAACCCCGGTTGTTGATGGTTCCGGGTTGAAAAATACGCTTGAGAAAAAAGCTGCAGGTTTCATCCAGGAAAATCTCGGAAATTATATAAATGAACACGGGAAGAAAGTTTTCGTCATGACCGCTTCCGACCGATGGGGATTAACTCAATCCTTCCTGGATGCCGGTTACGAGAGTGTTTATGGCGACCTGATGTTCTCGCTGGATATTCCGATTGCGCTTCACAGTGTGCGGCAGATCAAAATCATGGCAGCCCTGTTGATTCCCATTGCCAGCCGCCTTCCATTTGAGTGGGTCTACCCTACTGGTGAGAAGCAGGAAGAACGAAAACCAAAATACCCAAAATATTTCAACTGGGCAACAGTCATCGCAGGCGATTGTCACTATATCAAGCGCTATATGCCTGATAATATGCAGGGAAAAATCGTTGTCACAAACACAACCACCCCGGCTGATGTGGAATTATTCAAAAAAACCGGCGTAAAATACCTGATAACAACCACACCAGTCATGGAAGGCCGATCGTTTGGGACAAATATGATGGAAGCAGCACTGGTTGCCCTTTCCGGCAAAGGCCGCCCGCTCAATTACAACGAGTACGATGAACTGCTGACCAAGCTTGACTTTAAACCTCAACTGCAAGAATTGAATTAAAAAATTATTCCAGAGACTTTTTCTGAGGATTGATTATGGATGCTATCGTTACCGCTGGCGGAATTCCGCTGCCTGAAGAACCGCTTTACACTTATACCAAGGGACACTCAAAAGCACTGGTAGACATTGCCGGTAAACCCATGATCCAATGGGTATTGGATGCACTGAGCGAATCCAAAAAAATCGATAATATTATTATCATGGGTCTATCAGAAAAAAATGAATTAAAAACATCCAAACCGACATATTATTTGCCCAACGAAGGCAGGATGCTGGCCAACATCGTATCCGGGGTTCAGAAAATTCTATCAATGAATCCAAAGACAGAATATGCCCTGATCGTTTCATCTGACATCCCCGGTTTGCGGGGTGAGATGGTGGACTGGCTGGTTGGGGAAATTGAAAAAACCCCGGCGGATATTTATTATGGCGTGATCCAAAAAGAAGTCA
>CAZBRI010000126.1:0-7659 GCA_964494055.1 uncultured Anaerolinea sp. | reverse complement strand
CGACGACCTCACCTTTACGAACTGTTAAATTGATATCGGTGCTTACTTTCCGGTCCTCATGGATTGGGTGATAAACATTCCAATCGCGTACTTCAAAAATCGTTTCACCAAGACTGACTTCGCGCGGGGGGAACCGATGGGTCAGGTCACGGCCTACCATACCTCGGATAATCCGATCTTCAGTGATCCTATCGGTCCTGCAGTCCAGGGTTTCAATCGTACCGCCATCACGCAGGATGGTGATAGAATCGGCCACTTTATTAACCTCGCTCAATTTATGCGAGATCAAAATGGAAGAAATGCCATGCTCTTTAAATTGGAGCAATAACTCAAGTAATTTAGCACTGTCATCTTCATTAAGAGATGCAGTGGGCTCGTCAAGGATAAGAAGTTTAACTTTTTTCGCCAGCGCTTTTGCTATTTCCACCAGCTGCTGTTTACCGACACCTATGTCTGTGATCAGTGTATTTGGCAATTCATGGAGCCCGACTTTGTTTAATAATTCTTTTGTTTTGGAGTTTGTGATATTCCAATTGATGACACCATTCGTTGCCTGTTCATTACCGAGGAATAGGTTTTCCGCGATGGTCAAAAAAGGAACAAGCGCCAGCTCCTGGTGAATAATTACCAGTCCAAGTTCTTCAGATTGATGAATGTTCTGAAACTTACATTCTTTACCAAGAAAAAAGAATTCCCCTTCGTATGAACCATGAGGATAGACGCCGCTGACGACATTCATTAACGTTGATTTGCCAGCTCCGTTTTCACCCACCAGCGCATGGATTTCACCTTGCCTCACGCTAAAATTCACGTTATCCAGAGCCTTAACACCAGGAAACGTCTTCGTGATATTACGCATTTCCAAAATAACATCAGACATGGGCTATTCGTCCTCGGGTTGTTGGAGTGAATTGACAGTATTTTATATTTTTTGATTCTAATCTAAAAACAATTTTAATGTAAGAAAATAATAATCGGGAATAATTGAACGATTAGGTAAAAATATTTATAACAATAAATAGGTAATAAGGGGATACAAGGAACAGGTGAGAAAAGAGGTGTGGAAACTATTGTCTCCACACCTCTTATTTAGGACAAATTACTTGAGATCTTCGGCCTTGATATAACCAGAGTCAACCAATTCTTTCTGGTAGTTGTTGATATCAATGCTGATGGGGGTGAGAAGGTAGGAAGGAACGACTTTGACACCGTTGTTGTAGGTCTTGGTGTCATTGACATCAACGGTTGTGCCCTTCAGAGCCTGATCAACCATCTTGGCAGTCTGGGCAGCCAGTAAGCGGGTGTCCTTGAAGACTGTGTAGCGTTGTTCGCCAGCGATGATGGATTTTACGGAAGCAACTTCAGCATCCTGACCGGTTACAACTGGGCAGGGCAGGGTAGCTGTGCAGTATCCAACGCCCTTGAGGGAGGAAAGGATACCGATGGAAAGACCATCGTAGGGGGACAGAACGCCATCGACGTGTTTGTCGGTGTAGAAACCGCTGAGGAGGTTATCCATGCGGGCCTGGGCGGTAGCGGCGAGCCAGCGCAGTGTGCCGACTTTGTCCATACCGGTCTGACCAGATTGAATAACGATCTGCTTGTTGTCGATGAAAGGCTGAATAACTGACATGGCGCCGTTGTAGAAGTAACCAGCGTTGGTGTCATCAGGTGAGCCGCCGAACAGTTCAACGTTGAATGGACCAGTCTTGCCGTCTTTCAGACCAAGGCCTGTGACCAGCTGAGTTCCCTGGATAACGCCGACGCCGAAGTTATCGAAGGTGGCATAGTAATCAACATTGGGGGTCTTGGTGATCAAGCGGTCGTAGGAGATAACGAGCACGCCGGCATCATGAGCCTTCTGGAGTACATCGGACATGGTGGAGCCATCAACGGCTGCGATAACGAGAACGTTAGCGCCCTTGGTGACCATGTTTTCGATCTGGGCCAGCTGGTTGTTGATGTCATTGTCAGCAAACTGAAGGTCGGTCTTGTAACCGAGGGCTTCAAAGGCCTTGACCATGCTTTCGCCATCAGAGATCCAGCGGGTGGAGGTCTTGGTAGGCATGGAAATGCCGACGATCTTGGCTTCGGTGGAAGCGGCAGGAGCGGCAGCGGGGGCAGCAGGTAAATCGGCAGCGTTGATATAACCAGTGTCTACCAATTCTTTCTGGTAGTTGTTGATATCAATGCTGATGGGGGTGAGCAGGTAGGAAGGAACAACTTTGACACCGTTGTTGTAGGTCTTGGTGTCATTGACATCAACGGTTGTGCCCTTCAGAGCCTGATCAACCATCTTGGCAGTCTGGGCAGCCAGTAAGCGGGTGTCCTTGAAGACTGTGTAGCGTTGTTCGCCAGCGATGATGGATTTTACGGAAGCAACTTCAGCATCCTGACCGGTTACAACTGGGCAGGGCAGGGTAGCTGTGCAGTATCCAACGCCCTTGAGGGAGGAAAGGATACCGATGGAAAGACCATCGTAGGGGGACAGAACGCCATCGACGTGTTTGTCGGTGTAGAAACCGCTGAGGAGGTTATCCATGCGGGCCTGGGCGGTAGCGGCGAGCCAGCGCAGTGTGCCGACTTTGTCCATACCGGTCTGACCAGATTGAATAACGATCTGCTTGTTGTCGATGAAAGGCTGAATAACTGACATGGCGCCGTTGTAGAAGTAACCAGCGTTGGTGTCATCAGGTGAGCCGCCGAACAGTTCAACGTTGAATGGACCAGTCTTGCCGTCTTTCAGACCAAGGCCTGTGACCAGCTGAGTTCCCTGGATAACGCCGACGCCGAAGTTATCGAAGGTGGCATAGTAATCAACATTGGGGGTCTTGGTGATCAAGCGGTCGTAGGAGATAACGAGCACGCCGGCATCATGAGCCTTCTGGAGTACATCGGACATGGTGGAGCCATCAACGGCTGCGATAACGAGAACGTTAGCGCCCTTGGTGACCATGTTTTCGATCTGGGCCAGCTGGTTGTTGATGTCATTGTCAGCAAACTGAAGGTCGGTCTTGTAACCGAGGGCTTCAAAAGCCTTGACCATGCTGTTTCCATCGGAAATCCAGCGGGTGGATGTCTTGGTAGGCATGGAAATGCCGACCAGTTTTCCTGTTGCCGCGGCGGGGGCAGCGGGTGCTTCAGTAGCAGCGCTACCGCAGGCACTTAGGAAGACAGAGAGAACCAATAGAATTGATACTACGAGCATTAAACTTTTCTTCATTTTTCTCTTTTCCTTTCCTTACATTGGGTGAATTGGGTGATGGGATTATGGAAAAACACATAAATTAATAACCAAAACCGCATCACGGATTAGTGTTATCGATACCGTTATCGATAACACTAATATAATAACTGATATGAATATCTTTGTCAATAATGATATAAAGCATATGACAGTCACAGGCTGCTGAACAATCTGATTAAATAGTATTCCCTGCCAGGAATTGTTAGAAAAAATAATTTTTGATTTCTTTACTGATTAAATAACAGAAAAATAAAAAATGATCGGCGATTTTTATTTCTGATAATAATAATTTTTCGAATTCTGTCCTTCAGGATGTGCTACACTTCTATTATTAATGGTTTACAAAAGTAAATAAGAGAGATTATGAATAATTCAATTACAAAAGATGAGGCAGACCGGGTACAGTGCAAACTTTGCCAGGGACAGGTATGGATGCGGAAGGACCATCTTCAAAAACATTTAGAAAAAGTTCACTCTGCTTCAGCGGCACCAAAAAAAAGTTTTTCCACTTATAAGGCAAAAATCGCCAGTAATTACCCGCCAAAATTAATTGCAAAAGGCCAGATAATAATCCAGGATGCCAGGTCGAAAAGCCTGGTAACTTTCAACTTAATCAGCCGTGTTGGTCAGCGAAAAGCCAAAGGTCAGTGCGCAGCTTGCGGCGCCGAACAAGTTGTCACCTGGCATTATGCCGAGAGTACAGCCGGTGCTGTGGATATTTGCGGCAAATGCAAACCCATCGTTTTTGAAAGATCATTCGGAAAATAATAAAAGATGAAGTGAGTTTTAACTGATAGGAAGAACAATGGGTTGATTGAGAATCCTGGAAGAAATCAAACCGATACCGTTTTTCTGCTTTCAAAATAATTTTAATTACTGTTTTTAGGATTCAATATGAATTTTAATTCAATCCTCGCTGCCCTGCCAAAACCAAACGAAAAGAGAATAGCTCTGCATATTAACCAGCAGGCGGAACATGCTTTACGCCAGGGGCATCCCTGGGTTTTTGACCAATCCATTACAGAGCAAGGTCACGAAGGTCAACCGGGGGACCTGGCAGTCATATTTGATGATCGGCGAAAATTCCTGGCAATCGGTTTGTATGACCCAACATCCCCGATCCGTGTACGGATTTTGCAATCACGGCAGGCAGCAACGATCGACACCAGCTGGTTTACCAACCGTATCAGGTCATCTGCCCTTCTTCGGAAACCATTGACTGAACTGAGTGCGGAAAAAATAACAACGGGCTGGCGGCTGATACACGGAGAGAATGACGGATTGCCTGGATTGGTGATCGACCATTACGCCGGGACCTTCGTGGTCAAGATCTACACCCCTGCCTGGATTCCGCACTTAAATAATGTCATCATGGCCCTGTCTGAAGTTCATCAGTTTGAAAGAATTATCCTGCGCCTCAGCCGGTCGCTGACAGAACAGGCTGATCAGCTTCATGGCTTGTACGACGGGATTATTCTGGCAGGTTCAGATTTAACAGGCCCGGTCTTATTCCAGGAAAACGGGTTGACCTTTGAAGCTGACCCCATCCAGGGACAAAAGACTGGATTTTTCCTGGACCAGCGTGAAAACCGGGCACGGGTGGGGATAATGTCCAGGGATAAGACTGTATTGAATGTCTTTGCCTATACTGGCGGGTTTTCTGTTTATGCAGCGCGCGGAGGCGCAAAAGAAGTGGTCAGCGTGGACATCAGCACAGCTGCCATGGAGATTGCAGTGCGCAACATGGCTCACAACCTGCAGTACCCCGGGGTTGCTGCAGCTTCCCATGAAACGATCGCGCAGGATGCTTTTGAAGTTCTGGAAAAGCTGGAGAAAGAGAAACGCAGGTTCGATATCGTGATAATCGACCCGCCCATGTTCGCCCAAAACCAGTCACAGACAGCGGCAGCCATTCACGCTCATCAGCGTTTGACCAAACTCGGGCTGGGTGTTTTAAAACCCGGCGGAAACCTGGTGCAGGCATCCTGCTCAAGCCGGGTGGATTCGGATTCTTTTTTCGCTGCCATTCACCAGGCTGCAAGGGAAAGCGGACGGCGTTTGACTGAAATTGAACGAACAGGTCATGGCATTGATCATCCGATCGGGTTTAGGGAAGGGGCGTATTTAAAATGCCTGTTTGCCAGGGCTGAATAAAAAACGGTAAACCAAATTGAGCTTGATAATAAGGATGCTTATTAACAAACTCAATCGTTTTTTACCTGTATTCATCGGTCTTCAGCGAATTAAATATACTACGCAGATTACAATTTAGGAATTAACACCGGGGTTTCCTTTTTATAGGCTTCATAATCTGCCTGTCCGCCCCATTTTTTATCTGCCTTTTTCTCAAGGAGCGGCACGCCGCTGACCCGGGTGAGGAGTAATGTGACAAAAACCGGCGAAATCAGGGCAGCCCACTGCCAGCCCTGGAAGACAGGTAAAGCAATGACAGTGATGCCAACCCATAGCAGGATCTCACCAAAATAATTAGGATGACGGGAGCGGGACCAAAGCCCCGTACGGATAAATCTGCCTTTGTTGGCCGGATCTGCGCTGAAACGGCTTTTTTGGCTGTCAGCAGTGACTTCGATGCTAAAGCCAATCAGCCAGATCACGAGACCAAGAATGGCAAAGAGATCCAGTTCTTGCTTACCGGCAGCTGTGATGGCGATGAGGGCTGCGGCGATCGTGAAAATCACCCATAAGGCCTGAATGGTCCAAACGGTCAGGAAACGGAGAAAATCGGGTTTAATTTCATCGAACCGGTCATCCCTGCCTGCTTTTTTGATACGCCCAAAGAGGAAAGTTCCCAAACGAATTGCCCAGATCAGCACAAGCGCCCAAAGCAGGTAAGACCTGGCATCCGCGCCAGGGGTTAATAACAATGCAGAGGTTGCCATAGAAATATAAGTCAAGCTGCCGGTCAGGTCAAAGAATTTTTCCGTCTGCCTGAGATAAGACGGGATGAATACAAGCCACTGTATTAAAAAAGCAAAACCGACAAGCAATGCAAACAATGGAAGACCGGCGTATTGCGACCCGCCCTGGCTGCCCGCCATGGCAAATAGAACACCGATTATGATCAGGATTAATAAAACGACAATGGCTTTTATTTTTGGTGAGGTCATGAGAAATTCATCCTATTGAAACAATATTATTTTAATTTCGGGCACAAAATACACAAACATCTGTGAGCCAAGGGTTGGGAAGTGCGTGATCACCTGGTCAGCATGAATGGGCGGCAAATGATAAAAACGCAATCAATAATAAATTCTAGTTCCATTGCAATTTTCTACTACCAAACTGTTAGGTAAATCCTAATTGGGCGGCTATGATCAAACTGCGTGTTTTCCAAGCCAGAATTTTCGCCAATCGTCTTCGCTGGCTTGCAGTGTGATAAAAGCGTACAAACTGCCGGCGAAGAAACCCAAAGTCATCATAGCAATTGTCCAGATTATTGCGACAGGCAGAGATTTTTCGCGATAGATTATCCAGCAGGAGAAGAGCGTGAAACCAGTGTAAAGATCCACCAGTGAGACGATGCCCCAGGGCATGGCAAAAAGCCGGCTGCCCTCGCCAAGGAAATCTCCGCGGGTGAAGCCGATGAATAACACGACTGACATGGCAAGCATGCCTAGAATTGAGATGAGTTTTGCGAGTTTCATGAATTTATTCCTTTGAGATACATGCAAATCCAAGCGCACCAATACCGAGGTGAGCACCGAGTACGGGGGTAATTTGCGCGATCAGAATTGAATTGCCGGGAAAATAGGATAGGGCTTGCTGATATAAAGCTTCCGCTTCATCTTGAACACCCGCATGGACAATGGCAAGTTTTTCGTATGGTGCATACTCTGCAAGCCAATCCAACAGGCGAATTGCAGCATTTCTTTGTGTACGTGTCCGGTATGCAGCTGCTTTTCCATTGTGCATATGTAGCAATGGTTTTAATTGGATCAGTTCGCCAAACTTTGCAAGCGCAAAATTCATTCGCCCGCTGCGGCGCAGGTATTCAAGTGTTTTTAATGAAGCGAATACATAGGTACGCTTCATATAATTTTGTAAAGACTCCACAATTTCCGGAACTCCTTTACCTGATTCCGCCAACAGGGCTGCTTGTTCAACAAGAAACCCCAGACCCAGACTGAGCTGGGTTGAATCAAGGACAGTGACCGGTATACGCGTAAATTGACCGGCAGCGATTCGGGCGGAATTGACAGTGGAACTTAATGTTTCGGAAATATGGATGGATAAAACGGCCCGTACACCTTCATCTGCCAAGCTTGAAAAGGCTTTGATGAACACTTCAGGGCCGGGGGCAGCGGTTTTTGGATGGGGTTTAAAATTTGGCAGGCGTGAATAAAACTCAGAGCGGGATAAATCTACACCATCCTGATAGGAACTTTCCCCAA
>CAZBRI010000125.1:0-7717 GCA_964494055.1 uncultured Anaerolinea sp. | reverse complement strand
ATGGCAACGTCAAACTTGCGCGCGTTCTCCTCCAGCAGATCGAGCAGCATCTGGTGGGCTTCCAGCACAAAACGGTTCAGGGTTGAGGCCTGGAACCAGACCTGGGAAAATCCCTGCCAATATTGTTCATATTTCAAATTGTTGTTTTTTGAAGTCTTCCCTGAATAATCAATCAGGCCGTCCCGTGTATGATATTTTTTTGCTGCAGTGTGTCCAAAAGATCCTGAACCATGACCGATCACCAGTGAAATCCCGGGGTTTTCATTCAGCGCCTGGCGGATTTGTGCGGATATATTTTCCAATATTTCCAGCCTGGGTGTGTATGGCTGTGTTTTATCAGTGATCAAAGAACCGCCAAGTTTGAGAAATACGATTTCTTTCATAGGGGCAATTATGCTTATAAAGTGTGATTAAGGCAATAGGGGCTGTCAAACTTCTTTTTACCGGCAGTTTAGTGCGATATAATTTTTATTATGGATATTAAGGCTGGTATAAATACTGCAATGATCCTGGCAGCGCTTGGCTGCATACTAAGTTTTTGGATCGGGGTAAATTCTATTCGCAGCGGTCGAAAATTGATGTACTTCCGGATGAGGCAGGGGCGAATTTCATACGGCTGGAGGATGATCGGTTTTTCGCTCGGTCTCGTCATCCTGTCGGTCCTGCTCAGCAGGTACGGTGAGAGTACTGTTTATCGATTTTATGAACCATCCCCCACACCCAGCCTGACACCGACTATTACACTGACTCCTACCATCACGCTGACACCCACCATTACATTAACCCCAACCATTACGGAAACACCCTCCGAGTCAACCACACCTACCATGACCCCAACCCCGGTGATGCCGGCAGAAGTTGAATCTCAATTTACCAGCAGTGTGACGCCGGATCCAAAGTCGGTGATCAGTCCGCTGGCTTTTGGAAGAAAGATCGATCTTAAAACATACACCCTTGTGGATGAAGGGACGGTATTTGTCAATCCTATCAATAAAATTGTTGCCTTATTTAGTTATGACAAAATGGTCCCGGGTGTACAGTGGACAGCATTGTGGTTAAGAGACGGCGAATTGCTCGGGTATGAAACAGCCCCGTGGGATGGTACAACCGGTGGAATGGGTATTTCTGAACGTAATGTTTCACCGGATCAATGGCTGCCTGGAAATTATGAAGTCCAGATATTCGTTGGCAGCGAATGGAAATCGGTAGGCAGATTTATTGTCGAAGGCGTACCCAATACTTCGACACCCACCAGGAAGCCGTCTCCAACCATCACAGGTACAGCAACCAGGCAGCTCTCGGCAGCCCCGCTAATTACCCAAACCCGTATGCCGACATTGACGGAGTGGGCAACAAAAACACCCGGGGTTAGGAATATTTTGCCAAGCAGCACCCCTTGATTTTTGAAGATGTTAATAAAAAAAAGGAGGCTCGGTTTACAGCGAGCCTCCTTTTTATGTTCATATTTGTTTATTCAATTTGCTGTATTCTGAAAAGACAGCAGATATTTTTGCAGCCAGGGCTGCATTGTTTAATAATAATTGTAGATTGGATCGAAGTGATTTTCCACTGGTTAATTCATTGACACGCATTAATTCGTAAGGCGTCACCTGCTGCCCCGAAATTTTGTGGTTTTTTTGCATCTCTCTTACTTCATTTGAGACTTGTTCCATGATTGGCTGAATTTCGGCAGAATCGATAGAAAATTCATCAGGTATTGGCTGGCAGACAAGAACAGCAGATCTCATCCCCAATTTCCAGTGAGTCCTGGCAAAATTGACAATCTCCCCGGGACTGTCCAATTGTAAACTTACCGGGAGATTTTTTCCAACCGAGAAAAATTCCGGGAACCTGGCGGTTTTATAACCGATTACAGGCACACCCTGTGTTTCAAGGTATTCCAGGGTGGCTGGTAAATTGAGGATGGATTTGGCACCGGCACATACAACCACCATCGGGATGGATGCGAGGGCCGTCAGATCAGTGGAAATATCCAGTTCAGCTTCCTTATGAACACCACCGATACCGCCTGTGGCAAATACTGGAATACCTGCCAGCTGGGCAGCGTGCATGGTTCCGTCAACTATTGTACCCCCCGGTCTTTTCTGGGTGATGGCTGCGGCAAAATCACGCAGGCTGATCTTGATCGCATCATCTGCATTGGATAATTTCTCCAACTGAATCACATCCAGTCCTGCATGGATTTTCCCGTCCAGGACGGCAATCGTTGCGGGTACTGCGCCTTCAGCCCGCACCGTCTTTTCCATATCCTGTGCAAGCCTCAGATTCTGCGGCCTTGGAAGTCCATGGGTGATCACTGTTGATTCAAGCGCTACGACCGGTTGATTAAATTGAATTGCATTTGAAACTTCATCCGAAAGGGTAATAAATTGATTGAGTTGAGACATGAAATGTTCCTGCTGAAAATTATGCGGCTAATTCGTCATAAAGACGTTCAAGTGACAGTCCTGGATCCACGGTGCCCGGATACCGGAGCGTAAGTGATGCCGCAGAAATTCCAAGTTTTGCGGCATCATCAATATCTATTTCATTCATTAAAGCATAAATAACTGCAGCTGAGAGTGCATCTCCCGCGCCGGTAGGGTCACCTACATGTGTGCGTATGGCCGGAATGTGCCCGTTGACATCAGATGTGGCATAGCATACACCAAATTCTGAGAGCGTAATGATGGCAATATCAACACCCAGGTTAACAAGTGCCCTTGCTGCATCGAGTGAGGCTTCCTGATCATTGGGTTTGAATTTTCGGCGGGTTAATATGCCGGCTTCAACGCTGTTTGGCACCATAAGTTTAATTTGATTTAAATAGGGTGTTAGTTTTTCTGCCAGGGCAGCAGATGTTGGATCTGCACAAACAGGTACTTGATACTTTTTTGCAAGTTCAAATGTTTTTTCCAGGGTGTTTTCAGATAAGTTTGCATCCAGGAAAATCAAGCCTGCTTTTTCAAAAAGATCTTCATTGTAAGCAATGTAGGCATCGGTTAATTCCTCCATGATCCGCATATCATCAAAGGCAAATTCCCTGGCACCTTCTTTATTAATGACACCCATATAAAAGCCGGTTGGGAATTTGTCAGTGGTGTAAACAGCTGAAACATCCACACCGGCCAGTCGGGTATGGGTAATTACATCTTCCCCGATGCGGTCTTTACCAACGGCTGAAAGCAGGATGGCAGGCTGCCCGAGACGGGCCAGGTTCTCTGCAACATTACGGGCCACACCTCCAAACGATGTGCGGATCAATGATGGATTTGAAGTTCCCAGTTTCAGGTGATTTTGTAATCGTCCGACAACATCCAATCCAGAGGCACCAATCACCAGGACAAGATCAGATTTTTCCAGACCAATATTGGCATTCATAATATTTTCCTCGATGCAAATAAAGTGTAAATCTGAATTGGCGTTTCAATATAAGCGTGGTAATTTATTATCCCAGAGTTGAAGCGGGCAGAAAATCTGCCTCGATTGCTGCTCACCTTTTCCTGGTAAAAGATGGGTCACTCAAAAATCGAGGGGTGATTTATTATGGACAGAGCCGCGTAGTAATTAAAATTAAAAAAATGATTTCTATGCAATTTGATTTTATAACAAATTCAGGAAAATAGTATTAGATTTCTGGAGGTTATAATTCATTATTATGCGTAAAATTAATGTTGAATTTCATTGCCATACGAATTTTTCGAAGGACAGTTTACTTAAACCAAAAGATCTTGTCTCGATGGCGATGAAAAAAAAGCTCGACAGGGTGATCATTACAGATCATAACTCGATAAAAGGCGCAGTGGAAGCCAGTAAAATAGCGCCGGGCATGATCGTGATTGGTGAGGAAATCATGACAACCAAAGGAGAGTTATTAGCTGCTTTTGTGCTTGAAGAGCTCCCGGGCGGATTGGAACCTCAAGAAGCGATTAGATTATTACGCAGCCAGGGAGCATTTATATCTGTATCTCACCCGTTTGACGTGTTTCGCAGCGGGCATTGGAAAGAAAAGGATTTGTTGGAAATCATCCCTTTTGTGGATGCCATTGAAGTTTTTAATTCACGCTGTATGAGTATGAAGCCGAATGATCAGGCCGCCGAATTTGCAAAACGCCATCAGCTTGCTGGAACAGTTGGTTCTGATGCTCATGCTGGGATTGAACTCGGTAAATCGTATTTGGTGCTGGATGATTTTTCAGACAGATCTGGTTTGATACAAGCCATGATAAGTGCCCGGCCGGTGATGAATTTATCCTCACCTTTGATACACCTGACATCACGTTATGCCTCGACAGTAAAAAAAACGGGTTTGTATCGAACAAACCATAAAAAATAATTAAAATAATTATCCGGGAAGTAGTTTTATCTATTCTGAAGAACTATTGGCATTGGCGGTATTTTGGCCAGGATCCACACGTGGAGTTTGATGATTGTCTTCCAGGTTCATCATAACCGGAATGAAAAAACCAGAAATACCGATTAATAAAGTGGCGATCCCTCCAGCGATAAACCAGAACCGAATATCAAAATAATCTGAAACCGGACCGGCAAGTGCTAAAGAAATGGGGGACATGGCAGTGGCAGCACTGTTCAACAATGACATTACCCGGCCCTGCATGCCCGGTTTGACAGTTGTTTGCAGCACTGCCTGTAATGGGCCGTTTGTTATTGGATTCATGAAGCCAATCAGTGCCATACCGGCTAAAGCGATCCAAAATTTATCCATTGGTGCCAATCCGATCAAAATCACCCCGAAACCAAGCCCGATGATACCCAGGAGAGAAGTAATTATCCGTTTTTTAAAGCCGCCCCATGCGCTCAATACAACCCCGCCGAGGATCATGCCAATTCCCCAGAAGGAATCGGTCAGTCCAAGCTCCAGTGCTCCTTTTTGAAAGAATTTTGTTACAAGCAGCGGTGTCAGAGCGCTGATAGGGGTCAGGAGAAAGTTTATAAAAGCTGCTACCAGGATCAAAACCAGGAGACCAGGCCAGGCTGCCACATAGCGAAATCCCTCTTTTACTTCTTCAAGGTAGGAATTATTTTCTTGACCAGCGGCTGTTTTTTCAATTTCAGGCCTGGGTATTGAAATGAAGATCAACGGGATGATGGCAATGATGGCTGTCAAAATGTCAATTGATAAAACCCCTTCAGTTGGCAAAACACTGATGACTAATGCGCCGGTTGGCGGGGCAACAATGCTGACCAATCCCATAAGTGTCTGCTGCATACCTGCCACCCGGGAAAGCTGATGAGCCGGCACCATCAGTGATGTGGATGCAGACATGGCGGGCCAGTGGAAAGCCCCGCCCGTAGATCTCAGCAGCAATACCACGTAGATGTGCCAGATCTGGACCTTCCCAAGATAAAAAAGCAGGGCGAGCCCGAGAGTTGCCAGGGCAATGCCGCCGTCAGCGGTGATCATCACCAGTCGTCTATCCCATCGGTCAATCAGGGCACCAGCAAATGGACCGAGCAGGATCTGCGGGAGCATCGCGACCAGTGTGGCTGTTGCTAATATCGTAGCTGACCCTGTCTGCCGGGTGAGATACCAGACCAGGGCAAATTGCACCAGTGATGAACCAAATAATGATAAGGCTTGACCTGCAAATATGGTAAAAAATCTGGGTTTCCAATGCTGTTGAAATGCTGCTGGGGATACCGGATGGTTTTCCAATAAAAATTCCTTATTATTCTATTTTAAATTTAGTAATTTATAAATTAAAGTTGTAAAGCTTATTAATAATAATATCAAATATTTTAGCTTGAAAGAAAAATGGGAATAGTTCGGATTTTCTGTTACAAATTTCGAAAATATAAGCCTGGGTAGAATAGGCAAAAAAAGAAGTACAGACAAGGTTATTCTGGACTTCTTTTTTTGTTTGTAAACTGTGATTACTAAGATTTGGCTGCTGTTTTAAGTGAAATTCAAAATGAAATTTCACAAAAACACGGTTCAAGCTGGAATTGTGAGAGTTATTAATTTGTTTCCACTTCGGGTGAAGGATTAGTCGGCATTCTGCGCCTGAAACGGGGGAAAATTAGCAGGCCAAGCCAGACGAAGATCGCGGTGATCAAACTGTTCGTGAATAATTGTCCAAGACCTCGGGTGATGGAAACACCTTCCCTGGATCCTTCATGACCTTCACGACTTCTGAAATTTGGCTGATTATTACTGTCTGTGTTGTTGTTTATAGTAGAACCGGCGCTGCTGACCTGGTGATCCCCTTCAGGTCTAAAACGGCCGGTGCTGGGATTCGCCAGGGAAACAGCGTATGCGATTGAGAAAATGACGGCAGAAGCAAGCAGGATAATTAATATTCTTCCGAAAATTGTAAAAGTGGATTTCAGCATGAGATTACCTTTACTTTGTTGAACTGCTGTTTTCAGCAGGTGTTGATTTATTTTTTATAAAAAACGGAGTGAGCACATATTTTCTGATGGTTTTCACAATCCAATTCCAGCTCAGAGCCAGGTGCAGACCTGTAAATAATAATAGTGAATTGGATGAAAGTGAGTGTAAACCGCGCCACATAAAACTCGGGGTTAATCCATTCAACCCGAGGGCAGGAATGGCAACCCTGGAGATCATCAACCCGGAATAAATGGCGATTATCATGGCTGCAAAGAGAAGAAAATCCAGAATATAAGAGGTTCTTGTAATACCCGGCAGGCCCGTGAAGAGCCGCATAGTAATTGATGCTATCCATTGCCAGCTGAGTAACATGTGTACGATGATCATTACCAGGATCACAATCCCAAGCCATTCATGGACAGCCAATCCGGTTAAAGCTGTTGACATGACCACGACAAAAAATAAAGTGATCAGAAAATCCAGGACTAATTTCGTTTTTATCGATAAAGAGGAAGACATTTTTATCCCTTGATAATTGCAGAATTGAATTTTGATATCTTACCTGATAATTGTGTAGAATTTATTGATTAACTATTGCGAAATCAAGTATGATTTCTTTTCAAAGGGATAAAAAAATGGGAGCACATTTTAAAATGTGCTCCCATTTTTGAATTACAAAATCTACTTGCCGGTTTTTTTCTTGAAGGCAGCAGTGATCAATGGGATAAAAGTGAATAAATCACCGACGATACCGTAACGGGCAACAGAAAAAATCGGTGCTTCAGCGTCTTTATTAACTGCAACAACTAATTTTGCAGTCCGGATTCCGACAATGTGCTGGATGGAGCCGGAGATGCCTGCTGCGATATACAGGTCGGGTGAAACAACTTTTCCTGTCTGCCCAACCTGGTGGGAATAAGGGATAAAACCGGCATCCACCGCTGCTCTCGATGCCCCAACTGCACCGCCAAGCGTGAACGCTAGCTCTCCGATCATCAAAAAGCCTTTTTCAGCTGTGGCTTTTTCATCCAGTCCAAGAGATGGGTTATTTGATACACCGCGGCCGCCTGCAACAACTACACCGGCATCTGAAATGCTGACCCCTGATTCACCGGCCGAATATCCATCAACGGTGGTTTGCGCATTTGGCTTTGCCGATCCATTGACTAAATTACCTTTCTTACCCGGTACTCTTTCCGGACGCGGGAAGGCACGGCCGCGCAGTGTTATAAATGCAGGTTTTTGGGAACAGCTTGTTTTTTCTAATAATTTCCCTTCATAGATCGGTCGTGTTACAACGAATGTTCCGTTTTGATTTTCCAGTCCTGTCGCATCCACGATCACACCGGTATTCAGATCTAT
>CAZBRI010000124.1:0-7724 GCA_964494055.1 uncultured Anaerolinea sp. | reverse complement strand
GGAATGACATTGTCATCCACCCGGCGCCAGGATGATATGGTCACATGGGCGCCATCTTCATTCTTTCCATAGGCACCGAAAGCAATGGCGAAAATAGAAATCTCGTCCCGAAGATCGTGCAGACGAACGCCGATCCCCGCATCTGCCTTGTAACATAAAGGCCGGATATAAACATCCTGCTGCCAATTATCTGCTTTAAGCAGATCAATCGTAATCTTTGTTAAGCTTTCAGGTGTATGAGGAAATTGCATTGCCAGAATTTTGGCTGAATTGAGAAAACGTTTGTAATGATCATAGGGGCGAAAAACATACAGCTTTTTCTTATCAGCATTCCAATAACCTCTTAATCCTGCAAAGGCTGCAGTGCCATAATTCAGACCATGTGCTGCGATACTGATCTTGGCATCTCCAAAAGGTACGATCTTACCTTCAAAAAAAGCATGTGTATTTTGTTCCATGTGTTCTCTCCGCCAAAAATATATTGAGAAAATCCTGTCAACTGAACAGGTAAACCGGTTTCTCTGTGCGGCAAAAATTATACTCCTTTCAGTGAATTCTGTGAGAAGGATCGAATAAAAGGTTAATTATTCAATAAACTTCGATGATCATGAGCAAATTCGATAAAAAAGGAATTATTACACTTCTTTATAAATGGCCTTGACAAAACAAGACCAGGATATTATTATTTAGATACTTATCTAATCAATTAGACTGGTATAAATTATGATACCCACCCAAACAATGCTTAATTATGTAAAAACACTTTCTGATGCAGAACGTCTGAAGGTCATCGGCGTTTTAGCGGTCAAGCCATCCAGTTCAGCTGAAATTGCCAAAGAACTTAAACTTCCTGCAAGACAACTATTTTCACACCTGGGAATGCTGGAACAGGAAGGTTTCATCGTCCAGGAGGAGTCCATTTACCGTTTGGACCTCAAGAAAATTGAAAAAATTTTCAGAGAAAATTTCGGAAAAATGGACCGCGAAATATTCAAACCGGAGGAAGGCTCTGATCTCGATCGGCGAAAAATACTGGTTAATTTTCTCAACCCGGATGGAAGTATTCGACAGCTGCCGTCTGATCACGGCAAGCTGGAAATCATTCTTAACTACCTGCTTAAAGCCTTCCAGCCCGGGGTGATATACACTGAAAGAGAAATAAACAACATCATCAAACCAATCCATCCTGATACAGCCGGCCTGAGAAGGGATCTGATTGACCGCGGTTTATTGATGAGAAAAAGCGATGGATCACAATATTGGAGACCAGAATGACACAATTACAAAACCCCCAAGTGGATTCCGAACATGAATTACTTTCAATTTTCAAAGCCCTGGCAGACAGCAGCCGGTTGAAGATCGTTGGGCTGTTGGCACAAAAGCCGTATACGGTTGAGCAGCTATCCGCTCTCCTCAATTTAAAAGCGCCAACCATCTCGCATCACCTGTCAAAATTATCTGAAGCAGGTTTGGTATCTGCAAAAACAGAAAGCTATTACAGCGTTTACTCCCTCGAGAAAGAAGTATTAACGAAAAACATGCAGCGGCTGTCTTCGATTGAACAAATGGAAATTGTGACCCGTGATGTTGACCTGGATGCGTTTGAAAATAAAATCATCCGCGATTTCAGCTCCCCTGACGGTAAATTAAAAACCATACCGGCCCAGCGAAAAAAACTTGAGGCAGTCTTACGGCACATTGTAAAAAGCTTTTTGATAGATCAGAGATATTCTGAAAAACAAGTCAACGAGATCCTGGGTAAATTCCACGAGGATACCGCCACGTTACGGCGCGAGTTGGTTGGATATGGATTGATGAACCGGGAAGGCGGCGGGGGAGAATACTGGCGGAATGGGTAAAATAATGAGAGGTTCAGTATAACTGAACCTCTCATAAATGCAGCGATTATTTATTGCGGGGCTGAAGTGAAAATTTCTCGTTACTGCTGAATAGATTTGAAAGCGGCTCGGCCTCAAGCGCCATAACCCGGCTGTTGGCAAAGTAATCAAAATGAAAATCTGTTTCATCACCAACAGTTTTTCCCGGAACCGGCATCAGCCGGGCAGTGAGTGGTTTATTGAGGCGGAGCGCCATGGCAGCAATATCCAGCAGTACTGCGGATACCTGGTTGACATTGACATCGCCCGGCAGGGGTATGGTATCCAGACCTGTTCCGCAAACTGCAGAATACATCAGGAGGTCTTTTACGCTCAAAGTTTTTTCGCCTGCACGCAGGGCAAGGGTTGAATCCTCCAGAACCGGCATCATCAGCCCGCTGAAACCTGCCCGCGGGAAATCAGCCCGGTCGATGGCATCTGTCAAAATGCAGGCTGCTGCCAGTGAGCCGTGACGGCCAATACCCGAAATACCGATTTTTTCAAAAGCAGTGCCCAGTGACCGGCCCTCAGCAGGAAAAGGTGCCAGTGAAAAATCAATACCGCCAAATTTAACATTAAACCGAAATTTCAAGGGTTCGGCTGCAAAGGCGAGTTTTCGACCATGATTCTCGAGACTGTTTGTCAGTGCACGCCGGCCTTCTTCAATAGTCTTTGCTTTTGAAAAAGAGTCTACAGCAAGATCTGCGGCTTCAATTGCGAGGGAAAATGTTGGTGATTCTGAATCATGGTACGCAGCCGGAAAAAAAGGCCCGCCTGCTGGAACATTGGCCAGGGCAGCAAAACGCAGGTTACCGAAACCGTCCGGTGAAATCGTTGCATTACGGATAATAACTTCAGCGCAGGCTCTCAGAGCCGGGAGATTGATACCTTCTGAGCGAGAGGCGATCATACCGCTGAAAAAAATATTTTTCGATGCGGCAATGGCATCGGGGATCAATTCATAACTTTCCGGCACATCCGGCAGGGCTGGTCCGAGAGACGCATAATCGATCCCATTGGCAGCAATAGATGCGCTCAGTTTTTGAGCGAACCTGGGGGTTAAACCAATAGCATCTGCACCCAAAAGGGTGGTAAAAGGGACACTTGCCAGGCGTGTGGATTGAACTTCATAGCCTGCACTTTCAAATGCAGTCCGGGCTGTTGAAAGGAAAATACCAGCCTCTTGAACCCGATCTTCTTTAATCGGCCAGCCGACATTCATAAAATAGGTAATCGATCTGATTTTCATTGAACCTCTCTTCTCTGCCTGACAACTTCGAACATAATCACTGCACCTGCAGCTCCTGCATTCAATGATTCTATTTTACCCGTCATTGGGATATTAACGACAATATTCGCGAGATCTCTTGCGGAAACACTCGCACCTTCTGCCTCGCCGCCAATGATCAAGGCCAGCGGGGTACGAAAATCGGTATTCCAGATATCAGAATTACCTTCAGCACCTGCCACAGCGATCGTTAAACCAGCTGTTCTATTTTTAATCTCTTCCCAACTCATGCTAAAAATGGGAATCCTGAAATGCGCACCCATGCCGGCACGAACAACTTTTGGGGCAAAGGGATCCGTCGTTTCAGGGGGTATGTACACCGCCTGTACCCCGGCTGCTGCTGCCGAACGAATGAGGGTACCAAGATTACCCGGGTCCCGCATCTGGTCTGGTATCAAAACAAAATCATAAGCCGGCAAATCAGTGCCTGATAACTCCGGCAGCTTCAAGACCGCTGCAATTCCCTGGCTGTTTTCAGTTTCACAGGCAGCACGCAGAATAGAGGGTAAAACTTCTTCCACGATTACACCTGCTTCAAGCAGGTTCTCCACCAGCTTTTTACCCCGGTTGGAAATGTCTTCGCTGAACAACACAAACTGAAAAGACCAGCCTGCGGACAAGGCGTCCTCAATCAAGCGAACACCTTCTGCAACGAACGCACTATTTTCCCGCCGATCCCTGGGTTTTCCAGAAAGGGCTCGTATCAATTTGATACGTGAATTGTAAGGAGATTGAATCATAAACCTTCTTGTCTATTATTAATAAACATCATCATTGCTTGAAGATATTTTACACCCGCCATTCCAGCATATCCATGCAAAATCAATCCGGTATATTTTTAAAAATGACACTGAGTTTTTAGTCATTTGTAAACTTTTACCTGATCATCATTCCCAGTAAATAATTTTAATTTTTTAAAAGAAGGAATACCTTCCCGATTGAGGAGGATCAGGCATCTGATAAAATGGATGTATGTCTGTTCAATTATTCATCAGGCGGCGCAGAAATCGCCAGTCTTCAGAGCAGGAACATGCCCAAAACAAAGTAATCAAGGTGCTGCTAAGCCTGGTCTCTTTACTTGCAATTCTGACCGGAATAACTTTTGCTGCAGGATTACTATCCCTTGCGTATATCGCTAACAATCTTCCACTGGCAACAGATCTGGAAAGAATGTTAGACCCTCAGACAGGGCTTTTACTTCAGCCAACCCGCATATATGACCGTACAGGTGAAAATCAGATTGCGGTTCTCTCTCCCTGGGACGCCCCCCGGATTTATTTCCCGTTGGATCAGAATGCTGCCAGGCACCTGCCAGAATCAATAATTATCAGTACAGTAACTGTAATGGAGCCCGGTTTTTGGAAAAACAACGGTTTTACTATTTATGGTTTGGAAGATCCGAATAAACACCCGACAATTGCACAGAAGCTTGTATTTAATCTTCTGCTGTGGAATGAACCAACCGGCATCAGGCGGGCTTTACGGGAAAGATTACTGGCAGCCCTGGTCACTTCCCGTTATGGAAAAGAAAAAGTGTTGGAATGGTATTTAAACAGCACCGATTATGGACACTTCGCTTACGGAGCAGATGCTGCATCCAGGTATTACCTGGGTAAAAATATTGACGGGATTACGCTGGCTGAAGCAGCCCTTTTGACATCCATCAATCAGAACCCTTCCATTAATCCTTTTGATACACCGCACGTGATGCACCAGCACCAGGTGGAGATTCTGGAATTATTAAAAACTGCAAAAGTGGTGCCGGATTCAGAAATCGAAAGCGCGAAATTATTAATTCCAGTATTTGCACAACAATCCGTATCTCCCGGCAACTTTGCCCCTGCATTTACAGAACTTGTAATATCGCAAATGGCTGAGCAATTTCACATTTCAGAAGCAGCACATGGCGGGACCAAGATTATCACTTCACTTGATTACAATTTACAGTTAAGTACATCCTGCATCATCCAAACCCAATTTGACCGTATGGAACAGGCTGGTTCCGCTGAGACATCCACAGCCAGCCCGGGTTGTTCCGACGGGGATCTGCTGCCGCCGCTGCCCCTCGAAGAAAAAGCGCCAGGTTCAGCCAGCGCAGCTGTTCTGGATCCACAAACCGGGCAGTTATTAGCCCTGGTGGGTGATTCTACGATCAACAAGCAATCTGCTGTCCTGACACCGCAGCACCCGGGCTTTATGTTAAGCCCATTTGTTTACCTGACAGGTTTTTCCAGGGGATTATCCCCCGCCAGCCTGGAATGGGATCTTGTGTCTGCTGCATCAACCGGTGGTTCAGCTGCAACTGAAGAGGCAATTAATTCAAAAGGACCCATTCGATTGCGGATTGCCATGACAGGTGATCTTGTGCCAACCGGCAGGAAGATCTTCGATCAGATGGGACCCGGGCTGATTCAAAAAACAATGCTCCCATTCGGGCTGGATGTCTCTGCTGTGCAATTTGACGACCTGATCGAGACTGAGAAGCGTTTCAACGTTATACAACTCGCACGGGCTTACGGGGTTTTTGCCAGCATGGGAAATATGGCAGGTATTCCAGGTATGAATGAAACACTGCCGGCAGTTATTAATTCCATCTCTGAAAATAATGGCCGAATTTTCAACATCAATTTCGGTGCAAGTATTAATTCGATCACCAACCCGCAGCTTTCATTCCTGATGAATGACATTTTTTCAGTTAATATCCCTGAATTGGGAAGACCGGTTAGTCTCAAAACGGGAATGACACGCAATAAAACTGATGCATGGGCTGTTGGGTATACCCCAAACCGGGTAATCGCTGTGTGGACTGGTGGAAATGACCTGACAATCCGGCCAGCTGAGGGAATCTGGCAGGCTGTCATACAATCAGCGGTTCAACAGCTGCCGCCGGACGGATGGAAAATGCCTGACGGTATTATCAAGCTAAAAGTGTGTGACCCATCCGGGATGCTTCCGACTTCCTCGTGCCCCAACATCGTGGATGAAATTTTTATTGACGGGTACCAGCCCACGCAAACAGATACCCTTTATCATTCTTATGCCATCAACCGGGAGACAGGACTGCTTGCAACCGTTTTTACACCAGATGAATTGGTAGAGAACAGGATCTTTTTGCAGATACCCCCTGAAGCTGAATCCTGGGCAAAAAGTACAAATCTCCCGGTCCCGCCCACGCAGTATGACTCGATACAGCCGCCAAATCCTAACCCGGATGGAAATATCACATCCCCAAAAATGTATGATGAAGTCAATGGTATAGTTCACATCACCGGGACAGCCGATGGCAGCGGTTTTAGTACCTATCGCTTACAATACGGTCAGGGCATGAACCCTGAAGAATGGATTCAGATTGGAACGGATTCAGCTATTCCTGTCATAAAAGGCAAACTTGCAGACTGGGATACCAATGGTTTAACCGGACTATTTTCATTACAGCTTATGGTCATCAACAAGGATCAAAGTTTTATCTTATCGACCGTACAGGTAACTTTGAAGTAAATGGGGAAAAATAAAAAATACAACTGTTAAAGTAATTTGTTTATTAAAAAGCAATCAATTTTAGAGCATCATGATGGAATAAAAAGTAATGGAAGCTGTAAAAAATCATATGAATAATTTTGGTGTTAATATTTACAATGAAAAAAATTCTTGGATCACTTTTTAATCCTGGCGGCCTATGCGTAATAAACTCATCCCAACCTTTTTCATACTTTTTATTCTACTGATTTTATCTACAATCGTGATCATCGGAATCGGGGCATCTTTTCCAATGATCTTGACCCCGCTTACAACAATGACCGGTTTTTTCTTTGCGCTGCTGCATGCGAGTCAAAGACTGGGTTGGAAAAATGCAATGATTTTACTGGGGCTGTCTTTTGTGGTCAGTCTCTTTTTTGAAAGCCTGGGGGTTGCAACCGGATTAGTATATGGTCCATACCATTACACCGATCTTCTCGGCCCAAAATTTCTTGGGCTTGTTCCATACCTTATCGCAGCTGCCTGGTTTATGATGATGTATCCATCTTTTGTCATTGCTGACAGGCTAATTCCAATCAGCCTGAACAAGGTTCAACGCATGTTGTGTTTAGCTTCAGCAGGAGGATTGATCATGACAGCCTGGGATGTTGTGATGGATCCGATCATGGTAAAAGCTGGCCATTGGGTATGGGAAACTAATGGAGCGTATTTTGGTGTTCCCCTGCAAAATTATTGGGGATGGTGGCTGACTGTTTTCTGTGTATTCATGTTATACCTTCTCATCACCGGAGCCCACACAGGAACACAGGATAATAAATTTGACCGCATGGCTCTGACAGCCTATCTTGTCCTTGCTGCTGGAAACTGCATCACAGCCGGCATGACAGGACTGGGTGGTCCTGCGCTGGCAGGCTTTTTTGCAATTATCCCCTGGGTTTCTATTGGATTTTTCCAGACCATAAATAAAAAATAATTGTCAGATAATCCAATTTTACAATAATGAATTCTACTACCAGTGCCAGTTTTTCATTGATTCCAGATCGGAAGAGCACACGTCTGAACTCCAGTCACCTGAAGCTATC
>CAZBRI010000123.1:0-7779 GCA_964494055.1 uncultured Anaerolinea sp. | reverse complement strand
CCAAGCCAGATCGCTAACCTGCCTGGAGGGGTATACCAGGGAAAATACTAGTGCTGAAATGAACCAAGAACCCATGCTGATTACCAGGCTGTCACGTACGATAAATCCGCGGACAATGGCTGCAGCTGCCAGTAAGACTGCCAGTAATTCATAAGTCACCAGCGCGAATAACATCCTGGCAGCTGTGATATCTGAAAAATTGATAAATCCACCCAGGTATTCAGGTAAAGAAGCGACCCCGGCCGATAATCCACCGGAAGCCAGCAAGAACAAACTGCCAGCCAGTACATAGGTGATTAATGCATAGCTGATAATTTTGATCCAGCCGGCTCTTCCAGGGTTGTCGCCAGTTTGCTCACTGGAAAAAACTGTAACGCCTAAACCATTAGAGATTAACTTTGCAAACAATAATCCCAGAATACCAGGCCAAAGGAACGGTCCGGTAAGCAGTGCAAAACCGGCCAGTTTCCCCGCTGTCCCATAATTCCGCTTATTCCAGGCTGCAAATAGAAATAAAAGTGTAGTAACAGCTAAAACCGGGCTGCCAGCGGTGCGCGAAATCGCAAGAAACCCCGGATCAAAAGCCAGGAAAAAAGCAAGAATAACAGCCGTCCTTGTTCCCAGTTTATTCCTGAATTGATAAGGTATTACTGTCAATATAGCACCGAAAAATGCTGGAACAAACCGTGCTGCCAGGTTACCTGCCTGAAAAACGTAAAATAACAATCCGGTGAAAATGACATAGGCAGGCTGGGATCCCATGCCGGTTCTTAATCCCTTTGACAGATCGAGTGCCTGCAATGCCCAGCTTGATTCTATATCGCCTAATGGAAGCTCTCCCAGCCGCAAAAGGCGGAGAAATAGTGCAATCCCAAAGGCAAGAACGAATAAATAAAATTCCTGTTTGTTTACCTGGTTGGTATCTGACATTGTTTTGAATTTTTCTTGCATTGGATGGAATTGTCCTGGTAATTATTAGTTTTTTTTTACTCAAAAGTTGATGTGAATTTAACCAAAGCTGTGCCCGATTTCAGGGAACTTCATAAATAACAACCTGACCCTGTCTGTAAATTTCAGACAGGTTCTCGGCAAATTTTTCTTCATTGACGGGATAAGTACTGCGCTCCAGCGGCCCAATATACACATAATGAATATTATAGCGCTGTAAAATTATATCTGCATCCGACCAGTTGGATGTTGAATAGAGCTGTGAAATATCATCAGCCCGGCTTCCCATTTCTATACTACCGCCTCGCCACTGTCCTTCATGATTTATCCAGCCCAAAACGGTTGGCAAACCCGAATATGTTGAAACTCTTGCAAATTCGCTGTAACCGCCGCCGACTGCCTCTGCGATAATTCCGGACTTTGCCTGCAGCAGCCATTGAATGGCCTGGTAATCATCCGCGTTGTAAATACCCAGGTAGGCTGCTCCATCGAGTGTCCGCCTTTCCGGGCTGCTGGATTGAAAATTCTCTGTTTTGTTTTGCAGAGCCAGAACAGGGTAAGTAAGACCTGCCAGCAGAACAATTGAGATCCCTGCAGTAAATAATACCTGTTTTAGGCCCTTCAATTCTTTGAATAAAACAGCTATCCCGAATGCTGCAGACAGGGACCACATCGTCCAGGCCTGGTAATAAAATTTAAAAACAGTATTCATTCTCCAGCCGAATTGATCGCGCAGATATAAAAATTCTGGTGCCATCACCATCAAACCGCCGAAAACGATCAGCATCATCACAAATAAAATTGGGGATTGGTCCGGTTCTTCGGCTGCTGCTGTCTTTGTGCTTCTTCCAGTCATATAAGAAAAAGCCAGGCCGATGATTAAAATGATGGTGAGCAACCCCCCGCCAAATTCCAGGCGTCTGCGAAGCGCAGCAGACATTACATCACCCGTTGAAGTCAGGCCCTGTGCCGTAATGAAGGAACGCCCGATATCCGTCTGCCCTGCTGCAATACCCAGTACGGATGAGAATCCCAGTAATAGAAGGGTTATCCCGATCACAATTGAAAACCCGATCTTCCAGTTGAGCGTGAATGTGCTTTTAGCCCACAACAGGAATAAAAACAACGGGATCAACAGGGTTCCAAACATGACCCACAGGTATGCGCCCCTGGTTGGGAAAATTATATTGGGCAGTATTCCCCCTGCCTGAGACGAAAAGCTGACATAGAACGGGAGATATATAAAGATACTTGCCAAAGCCAGGGGAATGGATAATCTCAAAAAATCGTCCAACAAATCCCAGCTCCAGCCCCGTTCATTGACCAGATTGAGCACAAGTGCACCGCTGATGATTGCCAGGAAAATTGGAAAATCCCATGTATTCAGGAATGCCAATCCGCCCAGAACAATTGACATAAGGATCAAGCCGTCTCTGCGAACAGGGATCTTTATTTTGAATATTTCCGTGACTCCTTTCCACCCGCCCAGGTAAAGATTGAGCCCCATGGCTGCAGCCATCAAGCCGAACGGCATTGCAAGCACATGCGGATGAAGATCGCCCAATAAATAAGAGAAAAACGGAAATTCATCAATTATTTCCAGGAAATTACCACGCAGGTCAAAATCCTGAACCACCCTGGATGCACGCCACCAGAAATAAAACCTGGGTGCCCAGCCGTAGGGTTGTATGGGGGCGGTATTCAGATCTTTCAGGTTAAGCCAGGTCCAAAAATTATTTGTTCCTGACCAGCCGACCCCATAAGAATGGAGCAGCTCTAAAAATCCTTCTGCATTGCTGACAATGAGGAGCATCAAAGGGCCAAAAATGGCACTTAAGATGTTCGAATTATCATTCTTTTTCCAGTATGCACCCAGCAGATTGTAAAGTAAGCCGAATGCACCAATCACACTTAGTGCAAAAACAAGGGAAAGCATCAAATTATGTGCAATACTTGCCGGTGTTGACGAAAGCATCGCCATCATGGAAGTTAGCACATAACCAAAGTAATAATATGATATGGCGTAACCGCTCAACCATGGATCATGCGGCGGAAACGAAGGTGATCGTAATATGGCATTGATGAATGCCACTTCCATCCATTTTTCCCCGCCTGCGCTTGTCATTTCAGGGTTGTTGGCCCTGATAAACGCCCAAACAGCGAAAGACAAAAAGAAAAGAAATTCAACTGTAATTACAAAACGGATATTCGACCTGATCCATTTTTTTATCTTTTGCAGCTCATCTTTGCCATCGCCATCACTATCTTTTTTCCAGGCTGCCAGGATGGATACTAATAATATCAACCCCAGGGTAAATAACAGACCGCCAATCTCATTACGGATTACACCAAATGAAACCAACAGCCAGAAGATAAACCCCCAGAGTATCAATCCCAATGCCCGGCTGAGACTGTATCCTCTATCCGCCAGCGCTGGAAATAAATGATAGGCAAGAGGAAAACTCATCAACCCGAGGAGCGAAATACACAGATACCACGTGAAAAATGAAATCATATAAGTCTGATCGAATCCAGGTTATGTGAAAGTTATCGATATTTATGTCAGTTAGAAATAATCTCTAGGATGCGTTGATAAATGCGTCAGTGTTAAAATCACCCGGGCTGAGCAGCGGAAGATCGATAGCAGTGATCACAGCATCCATATTGAGTGGACCATAGAGATGGGGGAACTGCTGGTCTTTCGAAGGAAGGTCTTTCCGGGAAGCATCCGCCTCGCCCGGGTGGATTGGGGCTTCGTATCGCAGAACAGACTTCAATCTATCTTCATCAACCACCAGGATTACAAGATCGCTCTGCCCTTTATAAAAAGCGTTTGCAACACCCAGAACCTGGTGCCGCTGGGAGAAATGAATAAAACCATCTTTAATCAGGCTCTCAGTCTGGTAAAACCCTGCTTCCCGGGCACTTTTCAGGGCATCCCTAGAGCAAATATGATAAATCAGGCTCATGGCTGTACCTCATAAATAACTGTATCATCATCACTGTAAACTGATTTCCACAGGTGACCATCACCATTAACAAACTTTGCGATGCCTGTTGGGGTATACATATTCCGTTCCATCTGCCCGACGATAATATATTTAACAGAATATTTTGTCAGGAAATCCCTGGCTGCAAATAGATCGGGGGTGTTATAAAAATTGGTTATCTCATCAATACGCCCGCTGACCCATTCGCCCGGAAATAAGGCACGCTGCTGTCTCTGGTGCCAGCTCCAGCCAACAACTCCCGGTAAACCTGTATAAATAGTATACCTTGTTCCCCAGCGATATTCCGGGGTGTTGCCTTCAACGATTACCGGGGATCCCTTTACGTTATCCTGCATCCAGCGAATTGCCCTATAATCTTTGCTGAGATCCAGCTGGCTTTGATCCCAATAGGTTGAATAATTCATGTATGTGATACTGTCAATTGTGAATGGAATATTTGGTGCAATCCGATCACGTATCTTGTCATTGGAGGCAGTGATTGTGAAAAATAATGCACCTGCCGCGAGCAGGGTGCCCGCTGTCTGAAAAAATATTTTGCCTTTACTGCCCCATTGATCGAATTCAGATAAGATCCAGCCCAATCCGGCAGCAGCACTGATGGCGAATAATACCCAAACCTGAAGATAAAATTTGAATACGGTATTCATTCTGCCGATATCGCCAGAAAGTACAATAAATTCAACGATCAGGGTCAGAACCAAACCGGTCCCGACCATAAACAATATCAGACGTTTGACATCCGGTTGATCCGGCCTCAGCATTAAGATTAATGCCCATACAGCCAGGGGAAATGCAAACCAGGCAACCGGTACGTTCAAGTAAAACTGTAAAACCAGCCAGATACCTGCCGCGCCAATAGCAGAAAATTCAATCGCCGGTAAAAATGGTTTGATTTTGGGCAATTGTGAAAGGGGCGTTTGTGCCAGCCATTGGCGTGTTTCCCAAAACATCCAGGATACGATCACGAAGAGGAATACTCCCCAGTGCGTCCAATAAGACCAAATGGGCGTTTTTTCATTGGTCCACTGACTGACTTCGCTGTAAGCCAAACCATACCGGGCAGCAAACGGCTGGAAAAAAGCAAGGGCTAAACCGGCGAGTAAACCTGCCCCGCATAATGCAGCGATCACCCTTTGAATAATCGGGGAAAGCCCGAATCTGTATCTGTCACCTGCATCGAAATAACGGAAGATGGAGTAACCGGTAACAAGCGAGCCAAGCGCAAGGTAAGTGGGGAAATCCCATGTATTTGTCGGCCGCAGTACACCGATCACCAACCCGCCGAAAGCCAGGGTTGCCAGCCAGGACCAGCGCGGCAGCTGACGCACCTGCAGGATTGACAGGGTCCACGAGATCGCCAGAACGGTAAGCGGTAATGCGATCATATGTGCGTGCAAATCGCTGTAAAGGAATGTGAAAAGCGGGAATTCGGTAATGGCAAGGTCACCATTCGGCATAACCCGGCTCGGCCACCAGTAATATTCTCCCCAGCCGATCGGCAACGGCTGACCCGAGAACATTTTCCCCAAACCCTGGATTCCCCAGGCAAGATGCTGGAAAATACTCGTACCCAAAGCTTCAACGACATCACCGCTGACAACCATTTTTTGCAGCGCGTGATAAATCAGCTGTAGTGTGCCAAGGTTACCCATCAATACAAGACCTGCTGAAGCAGCAAATCCAGCGATATACGGCAGGTATTGTTGAGCATTGGGTTCATTTTCTTTCTTTACTGCCTGCATCAAATTCCATACAACAGAGAAGCCGCCTATTCCGAGCAGAGCAAACAGGGTTGGCAAAACAAAGTTATAGGCTATGGATGGTACGATTCCCAGCAGTTTGATGGGCGTACCAACAAGGACAAAACCCCAATAGTAATAATTGATATACCCTCCGGCATACCATGGGTCATATGGCGGAAAGGTGGAAGATTTCAGTACGGCATTCAAATATGAAAAATCCATCGGCCGTTCACCGCCGCGAGCCGGATGCCAGAGGTCCGGATTACCAATCCGGATACCAAGATCGATCAGGAAGAGCAGCAGAAAAATACCCTCGACAATCAGGAAATACTTTTTCCGGGATGATAATTCATCCAGGATTGCTTTCTTCTGAAAATAAAATGCAGCAAAACCTGCAGCCATCACTGATATATAACAGGCACCGATCATGACACGCGAATACTGCCCCCCAATGGAGGCAATGAGCCAGGCCAGGTACGCCAGCAGCAGCAGGCCTGTCAAACGGGATAATGGGTATCCCTTATCGTGCAATCCGGGAAGAAAAATTCTCAAAAGCGGCCAGGTAAATAAGCCAAGCAGACTGATCACCAGGTACCAGGCAAGCAATCCAACGAATGGGTATTTATTCAGAACCGATTCGTACGAAAAGAGTTCACTCCAGGTTCCCCCGGCACGATCCTGTGCGAGTTTATCGGCAGGCAGCATCAGATCACCGGGTACCCGGCCTGCCTGTCTCGGGGTGAGATGCACAACATGTGTCAGATCAACTTCACCTAAAATACTTCTGACAATTTTGGGATCATAAGAGGAAGTTTTCTTAAAAAGCAGCACCTTTGGGGCATCGTAAACGGTAAAGGCTTCTTCAGCGAATTGGGTATTGAATTGCAGCCCCCCGATTTCCGGAAAAGATGTAAAAGTTTTAACCAGCTCAAAGCCTAATTTGCCGGAAAACATACCCGGTACTGCCGTGTTATAACACCATATCACATCCTTATCTGCCGGGCAGCCGAGCAGGTTCCGGTAATAGGCTATCGTCAACGGGTAACGTTCAGGAACCCTTGTCGTTGTTGCCCACTGCCTGTTGGAAGTGATAAAAATATAATCACCCGAATCCAGGCTGCTCTCAAATTTCGCTAGTTTATCTGCATTATCGTCCCAATACATCTCAAGGTTCAGATCACCCTGGTATAAACCTCCAAATCCATCATAACCATCCATCCTGAGCGGCAGGGCATCATCCCAGGAAGTTTCCTGGATCGGATTTGCGCCAAGGAAGGATAAAAAGCCGGTTGTGGCAAAATGAAGAAAATAAATCTTATCTTTCTCAATAGTCACCGGGTGGTCTAATTTAAGGGTGTAAGAATCACCTCGGGCATCAACGCCTGGAACAAAACTTGAGGTAAGTTCAGCTTTTGCCAGGGCCTGCTTCGGTGGAACACCAGGGGCGTCTTCGACAAATATATCGAGTGTTTGCGTTGGTTCCAACCCTGTCGACAGGGCATGAACAAGTGTGATCTCATTCAAGACACCTGAATAGAAAGCCGTAAACTGAACATCATATGGCGATGCTGAACTGAGAATAAACCCGGGTGCTAATGGCATTGGCTGGGTTATTACAGTTCCATCAGCCTGGGTAATCTTCAGGTTATAAGGACCAGGGATATTCTGATAGATCCAGCGTGTTGCCTGAACCCTGGTGTGATCTCTAGTGTAGATACGTGAGAAAGCGAATGCCCAGGCCGCTGTCGAAGCCAGAATGATGATCGCCAAAACCAGGTAAATTGAATTTGCAGAGAGGCTGACCTTTTTCTGACCTGATCCTTCAATCTCGCGCAGCGATTGTCTGATGTTCCGGGGTCCTTCAAAAATAAACCAAGCTGCAATCAGGGCAAAGAACGGATATACCGGCAGCTGATACCTCATGGTGGCATTCCATTGTGTGCACTGCCAGGCAAAATATAATCCCGTCCAGCCCCAAACCAGGAGATGCTTCTTCCAATCTCCATGAATAATCCGCCACCCCATATAGATCAATCCGATCAGCGAAAGGATTCCGAGCGGCCATCCCAGGCCCCAGG
>CAZBRI010000122.1:0-7835 GCA_964494055.1 uncultured Anaerolinea sp. | reverse complement strand
CTTACCGTCCTGTAAATCAATTTCTTGTGCGTAGTGGAATCCTTACTTTTCTTCCAGGGAAAAAACAATCGATGAAACATACGAAAAATCAAAAGTTCTTTCCAGGTTATCGTCAGGGTAATTATCAGAAAAATTTCTCAACCCGGACAAGCTGAGGATGACATCCATACCGCTCTTGCCCATGATTGAATCAAAAGCCTTGAGCATGATCAAGCCAAACTTGCTGGGATACTTCAGCCCTGACTTTGGAACAGAACTCATTGAATTCTCCGATTAATTTTGAATTAATTAGATATGAAAATGTTAACGAAAATTTTGATCATATTAACAAATGATTAAAATTCCAGGACTTTGAATATATTTTTAATTCGACGAGAAGATCAGCATTCAATTTAGCATTACAATGCAAGTATAATAGTTTTTTTATCAGGACAATGAAGCGAAAAGAATCAAAATGAAAAAATATATTCCAAAATTCATATTTCTCACAATACTTTTATCCGTTTTGCAGCCCAGGTTACAAACAGTTCAAGCGGCCGGAATTACTGAAAATAATGCAGGAACGATTTTATGCCCAATGGGTGCTTATAAACAGAATCCTATGGATTGTGCCCCGCTTGGACCATCCGAATACCTGACCAACCTGGCTTACGCCGGCATGGAATATCCGTTGCAGGCTCTTCCGTTTACCCATCCAGATTCCAACCTAAACGATCTGCCTTATCATTATTACAAAGTTAATAAAACTGGAACGTCTTTCTATCCGACGATTGAAGCAGCACGGGAAAAGAAAGGCGCAAGCCAGGTTATTGCACCGGGGGCTTTTTTCTACATTGTGTATTCTCAGAGGATGGACACATCCAAGGGAACATATTTTCTTCTGCCTTCCGGCGCAATCATGCCGGGCGACGGTGAAGACATTCGAACGATCACAACTCCTTTCCCCGGAGTTGAAGTACATTCTGATCCTCCGGCAAAATTTGGGTTTGTATTTAATGCTACTGCAGTTAGAAGTGAACCCAATGAATTAAGTGTCAATGAACCGGTTGGATTACTTAAGCCGGATACAAATACCTACCCGATTGTTCAGATCTTCGATACGCAAAATATTGAGGGTACCGACTGGTACCTGATCGGTCCGGACGAATGGATACTGGGCAGGGATGCAGGGGTTGTCACGACCAATACAAATCCCCCTCCTGGCGTCACAAATGGCCGATGGATCGATGTTGATCTTGCACAGCAAACCCTGGCCGTTTATGATCAGGGGAAAATGGTGTTCGCAACTATCATTGCAACAGGTGCCGAACCAATGTTCACCAGGCCAGGCTTGTTTCCAATCTATAAGAAAAAAGAATTAGAAACAATGCAAGGGGAACGCGGTACCCCGAATTATTATTATCTTGAAAACGTGCCATGGACCATGTATTTTGATAAAGCGAGAGCCCTGCACGGTGCATATTGGCGTGCAAGACTGGGTTATCCACAATCCCATGGGTGTGTAAATTTATATCCCGGTGATGCACACTGGTTATATAATTGGGCAAATGAGGGTGATAATGTGTATGTTCATGATCCAAGCGGCATGACACCCACTGATCCCTCTTTTTATGGTGATGGCGGGGCATAAATTCAATTAGTGATGTTTAACATTTACAAAAAAAAGAGGACCGGCAGTTTATATTGCGGGTCCTCTTTTTTACGAATTAATATTTATGATATTTTTCTACTATATTGACAAAGAAAATAGGGACTGATATACTCCAATTAATCGAACAAGGAATTTATTGAAAATTAGTTTTACTCATAGATTATGAAAAGTACACGCGAACGTATCATTCAAACGCTTTTACACCACCCAAAAATGACGACCAATGACCTGGCTGAAGCTGTCGGGATTAACCCGATTTCAGTACGGCATCATATCACCAACCTTTTGCTCGAAAACCTGGTTGGTGCTGAGGAAGAACGGCATGGAGTCGGTCGACCAAGACTCGTTTATTCACTTACTGAAAGCGGTCTGGAAAAATTCCCCACCAGGTATTTACGGCTCACAACGAGAATCATTTCACAAATAAAGGATAAATTTCCTCAGCCCCTTGTTAGTGAAATGTTCAAGGAACTCGCGACAACAATGGCAAGTGAATATTCAGCTGAATTAGCAGGATTATCTGTTGAAGACCGGCTGGATGTGATGAAAGATCTTTTAGGTGAAGAAGGTTTTGTTGTCGAATGGGAAAAACAGGGTTCACACTACCTGATACACGAGATTACCTGTCCCTATTTACAGGTTGGACAAAGTCACCCGGAAATTTGTAATGTTGACCAGACCCTGATCTCAACCATGCTTGCCGTACCAGCCAACAAAATTCAATGTATTTTGAATGGTGCTAATCATTGCACCTATATCGTAAAAAACTTGCAAGAACCGGTTGTTTAGTTCTATTTTTACACTGGAATTAAAATTTCTAAATAGATATGAGGAAAAATGGCTGAAGAATCACTTAATACCATAAAATGGACAATTCACGACACACACCCGGAGCTCGCTGAAAAGGTCCGCGCCAGCTTATCAGAAGTGGTTGACCCTGAAATTGGCATGAATATCATTCAACTCGGATTAGTAAGAAATGTTGAAATAGATGGTGCGATCGGCAGGCTGCTCATGATCCTGACTACCCCCTTCTGCCCCTATGGACCTGCGATGGTTGATATGACACGCCAAAAGGCCCAGGAGGGGTTGAATATGCCTGTGACCGTTGAAATGGGAATGGAAGCCTGGGATTTTTCTATGATGGAAGATCCATCAGCACTTGACTGGGGTTTATACGCCTGATTTTTTTTATAACTGAAAATAATTATGTCAAGGAACCGGCCCCCTGTATTTTGAAGGGAGCCGGTTTTGAGTTAGTTTTAAAAACCTGAAATCACTTCTGGAATCGCATCCAAAAGATCACCAGCCATGACGGAGGTTTCTGTACCCAGCCTTTCAGCAGCTAATAAGCCGGCTTGAGCATGGATCCAGGCTGCAGCAACTGCTGATTCAAAAGCCTCAATCCCCTGTGCACGCAGCCCGGCTACCAGGCCAGCCAGCACATCACCTGTACCAGCCCGGGCAAGTGCAGGAGTGGCAACCGGGATTAATGAAACACGGCCGTCAGGGGCAGCAATCACAGTGACTGCACCTTTCAGAATCACGATATGACCCCACTCTGCTGCGTATCGACTGGCGATTTTAACTCTATCACTTTGAATTGCATCTTTTTCAAGCCCAGTCAGGGAAGCCATTTCGCCGGGATGAGGTGTCAGGATAGAACCAGCCGGCAGGAGTTTATGCCATAGATCAATTTTTGACAATAACCGCAGTCCATCTGCATCAAATATCATCGGCGGCAAGGAACGGTTTTCTTCCACGGGTTTTTCTTCATCAGCATGTGTGAAACCGAGCCTGCTGGAGGTCTTTTTTGAGTTGGACCGGCCCTGCAGGAAATTTTCCAGGAATGCTTTAGTTGTAACTTCAGTACCAATTCCAGGACCAACCAAAATGGCAGTCGCACGGTCCATATTTTTGGCAAGCGTCCCTGAGGCGGCCTCTGAAATAACACCTAACTCCTGGGGTAAGATGATCCATGTGGCTTCTGGAAAATGACCTGCAAGCGCAGCCTGTACCATCCCGGGAACCGCCATCTGAACAAGCCCTGCGCCTATCCGGTAGGCTGCTTTGCCGGCCAGGAGGGGTGCCCCGATGTAGTTTATTGAGCCGGCCGCGATCAATACTGTACCAAAAGTTCCCTTATGTGCATCTGACGGCCTTACAGGAAGGATGTCTTCAACGATTTCATCATCCACAACCATTTGCTGAATGTCATTCCATTTGCTCATCGCATCTGTGAAGCCAATATCCACAACACGCAATTCTCCAGTGAGGTCAAAGGCAGGAAACTTCAATAGCCCTTTTTTCACTGCACCCATGCATATCGTCAAACTTGCAGGAATTACCTCATCGGCTGCTTCTCCACTATCACAATCCACGCCGGATGGACAATCCACCCCAACCACATACGGCGGCCAATTGAGATCAGCAATCGTAGTGTTAACAGTATCAAGTATCACAGATATCTCTTTTGATAAGGGTAATTTTATTCCGGTGCCAAGAATCCCATCAATAATGACATCAGCCGTACTCACAAAAGCTGATAATTTATCAAAAAGATCATCTTCTTCAGAGATTATTATTTCACCGCCAGCTTTTTTTAACCTATCAATCAATCCATCTGTATCAGCACCCCGGCTGACCAGGTAAGCCCGGGCTTTCCAGCCATTTGAGGCAAGGTGGGATAAAGCAATCAGGGTATCACCGCCGTTATTACCCTTTCCAACCAGTCCCAGGACTTCCCGCTCTTCATCTTCTGAGTGAGCCAGAAGTTCAATTTCAGAGGAAATTCCGTGACCGGCATTTTCCATCATTTGACTATAACTCAGTCTGAATTTATCGGCTTCAATCTCAATTTGACGCATTTCTTCAACAGAAACAAGTTTCATCTAAAGTGCCTCCTAACCAATAATAAGTACCAATAATTTATTCTATCTCATTAAAGAAACAAAGGTGCCGTTGAGGGGCACCCATGTAATAAAACTCTTATATTCATTAAAAATCCCACCCTGCCGTCGCACGAGGGCTGCCGCAGGGGGTGTGGCTCTTCGCGTGTGTCACGAGCAGGGTAGGAAATTTGGATTAAATCAACTGAGGGGCTTTCGCGCCCCTCAGCGTTTGTATTATATACTATCTCAATTACTTTGCCAACCTATTTAAGCACCAAATTTTGAAAATCTTTGATTAATATTATTTAATCTTTTTTTTTATTTCCTTCCTGAATAATTTACATTCAAGAAATAATTTTACGAAAGTTTCTTTCAGACGAACATCCTGTATATTGAAAATAAATAAAAATGGATGATCTATGTTAATCCTTCAGATTGCTTCGAGGTGATGTTACCAGCCATTAAATACTGAATTTTCAGATATTCAAAATTCTTTTTATCCGGAGCTTATCGATTAATCAATTCATTTTTTTTCGTCAATTTTTTTATTAATAAAAAATATTTGGGCCAAGTTGTATCTCCATATATTAACTTTTAAATTTTGTCACTTTAATTCCAATTATTCTTTTTTTAGTGTCAGATAATCACAATAATTAGGATAATTTCTTCCGAAAAAGGTATTATATTCATCTTTCCGTTGACATAATTCAAGAAAAGATGCTAGAATTATGAACGTGAGCGGTGTATCTTTATCGATCTTTCTTAACCTGTCAGTTTAATCACTTATTTTTTTAATTAAAGCCAACCGGCTTTATTTTTTTAGGTTTCAGTCCATAACCGCCAAATAAGGAGAGAAACAAATGAGTAAGGTTTCGAAAAATGCTGTTCTTGCAGTGATTCTAATTGCCGCCTTTGTCCTAAGTGCCTGCGGAACTCCCGCCCCTGCCAAACCGACTGATCTTCTGTCTTCAGTCACTGCTCGCGGTACACTGGTTGTCTCATCTGATCCAGCTTATCCTCCACAGTCATCATTAAAAGCAACCCCTGTCCGAACCCCAAACACAAAATGTACTTCTGATCAAAAAACCCTGGGAGAACTTGAAGGGTTTGATATTGACGTATCCGCTGCCATTGCAAAGAGCCTGGGTGTTGAAGTTTGTTTTGTGACGCCTGACTGGAGCCTGATCACGGCCGGTAATTGGGCTGGCAGATGGGATGTGAGTGTTGGTTCCATGACCATTACTGCAGAACGTGCAAAATCCCTATTCTTTGCCCAGCCTTACTACACAACCCCGGCAGCATTATTCGTCAATGCCGCCAATACTACTTTTACCCAGCCTTCCGATCTTAGCGGGAAGAAAGTGGGTTCTTGCGGCGGCTGTACATATGAAAGTTTCCTGTTGGGAACGGGTGAAACCGCCAACACAGTGATCAAAGATGCTGTTGTCAAGACTTACGATACCGACAGCACTGCCATTGAAGATCTGTCACTTGGTGACGGGGCACGCCTTGATGCTGTTTTGACTGCTCAGCCAACCGGCCTTGAAGCAATTAAAAATGGAAAACCGATCAAACAGCTTGGCGACGCTCTCTTTTTCGAATACCTTGCCCCAGCCATTGATAGAAATTCAGCTCTTGATCCAAAATCATTTATTGCCAAAGTCAGCGAGATCATTGCCGGTCTGCACAAAGACGGCACATTATCAAAATTGTCTGTTCAGTACTACGGTACGGATTTGACACCTGCTGCCGGCACTTTTGATGCTTCTGCATTTGCGAAATAATTATTTCAGGAGGGCGGGGTGTTGTAACCCCGCCCTCCTGATTATATAAATATATGGATACAAACCCTCCAGGTCAAAAAGAAGATCCCCATCTAGAAATGGGGAAAGCGCTTGTGGCCCAACACAAGCATCAATTAGCCATGCAGGGACTGAAGATAGCCCTGGTCTGGATCGGATTGATCGGCGTCGCAACGATAGGATTGATGCTGTTAAAAATTCAACCCGGGTATATATTTTTACATTATGATGTAATTTTACAGGGTGCGGGCACAACCATCGCCGTATCCATGGCATCCATTGCCATCGCAACTGTGCTTGCGCTGGCTGGTTCTATAGCGAAATTATCGTCAAACCCAGTTGCACAAGGTTTATCTGGTTTTTATGTGTCTTTAATTCGGGGTACACCGTTATTAATCCAGATATATTTCATTTACCTCGGTTTACCTCAGATTGGTCAGCAAATCTCGAACCTGGGTTACCCGGCGATCGGGAAAATATTTATTCTGGATGCTATTCCAGCAGGTATTCTCGCGTTGAGTCTGAACTACGGGGCTTATATGACAGAAATTTTCAGGGCCGGGCTGCAATCCATCAGTCACGGACAGCGTGAGGCAGCCATCGCCTTGGGCATGACCCCTGGTCAGGTTACGATACGGGTCATTTTGCCGCAGGCCATTCGAATCATCATTCCGGATGTCGGCAATCAATTTATCGCCATGCAGAAAGACTCAGCACTGGTTTCCGTCATGGGTGTTTGGGAAATCACATTCCTTGCCAATCGTTATGCCCGGCGGGACAGTAAATATATGGAAATGTTCCTGATCGCTGCAACCGCGTACTGGATATTGACATTGATTTCCTCCTGGTTCCAGGGACGTCTTGAAAAAAGGATGGCACAAGCTTATGAGCGATGATGCTATCGTCAAAGTTTCGAACCTTCATAAGTGGTTCGGAATGCTCCATGTTTTGAAGGATGTATCCATAGAGGTAAAACCAAGGGAAGTAGTTTGTATCATCGGCCGGAGCGGTTCAGGAAAAAGTACCCTGCTGCGATGCCTGAACTTCCTGGAAGAACCATCACATGGAACCATCGAAGTAAATAAAATTAAAGTTGAGATCGACCATAATAATAAAAGCCTGAAGCAAAAACAAAATCTCAATTTGATCCGTCAAATACGGCTCGAAACAGGCATGGTTTTCCAGGAATTTAATTTATTTCCGCACATGTCAGTACTTGAAAACGTGATAGAAGCACCTATCACAGTTAAGAAAATGGATAAAAAGAAAGCAATTGAGATTGCTGAATTTAATCTTAACCGGGTTGGTATGTTGTTTAAACGAGACGAATATCCATTGAGACTCTCCGGCGGGCAAAAACAAAGAGTTGCCATTGCAAGAGCTTTAACGATGGAACCAAAGCTGATGCTTTTCGATGAACCGACATCCGCACTCGACCCGGAATTAATTGGCGAAGTTCTGAACGTGATGAAGGTTCTGGCCAACGAAGGT
>CAZBRI010000121.1:0-7860 GCA_964494055.1 uncultured Anaerolinea sp. | reverse complement strand
TCTAAATATATAAGCCTTTGCGATTTTTTCGCAGGGGAGTAAAAAAACAGGAAATCAACATATCTATTGATAAATGGGATTGCACTAATAAATAAATATTACCTGCAGCGATAATTTGATTATTATAAGATAGATTGTGAAGATTTTAACTAGCATTTTTATAAATCCATTTTTTTTCGGATCAATTTTAAATTATTATGAAGCGTAAATTAATAAGGATACTTTACCTGCGTATGGAGCTTTTTTAAAATTTTGTAGATGATCGATGAATTGTCTTTATTCGATAACCAATATGAAATTAGAAAAAACTACCGTTAAGGAGTTTTTTTCAAAAAAAATTGCTAGTTATGGGTAAAGATATTAATAATTGGATTTACAAGGATGTACGCCAGCTGAGCTGATTAAATACTCAAACGCTATATTTATTTGAAAATCAAGCGTTCTGAAATGACCAATCCTGCTCCGAGCAGGGCAAAGAAGATGACCAGCAAATTCCCATAGGACGAATTCGGGACATCTTTTGTGTAAGTCCGGTCGGGGTATGAACCAAAGGCCCGGCATTCCAGGGCGGTTGCAGTTGTTTCTGCTTTTCGCAGGCCGTTCACCAAAACAGTGAACATGTATCTCTGCCACAATTTCAACCTGTGCATCAGTCCCGAGCTTGCAGCCCGGCCCCTTATGGCGTGTGCTTCCTGTACGGCATCGACCTCACGTTGAATGAGCGGCAGGAATCTCAGGGCAAGGAAAACGGCAAAGGCATAACGGTATGGAATTCCGGAGCGTGTCAGCGAAACCATCAGGTCGCGGCTGTCTGTTGTCCAGATCAGGATGAAGCTTGCCAGTACCACTACGGACAGGCGGAAAAAGAAAACGGGTCCCTGCCGGAATCCCTCATCTGTGATGGTCAAAGGTCCAATATGATAAAGCGGCTTCCCCGGGTCAACAAAAAAATGAAAAAACATTAAAACCAAACCAATCCCGAAAATGATCCGGGCGGAGCCGGTTATCTCCTTAAGTCGTATTCCGCCGCCAAAAATAGCAAGAAGAAAAACACAAGCAAAAACGATTGCTCCCGAGAGAGGGTTTCGGTAAAGAAAGAGACCTACTGCAACTGTGACAACCCAGGCTAATTTAGAAAGCGGATACATTTTATGCAGAAATGAATCCCGTTTGATAAAACGCAGTGAGTGTTCTCCCTGACCGGCTGACTCGGCGTGTTTTGATGCGGCATTTACATTCATTTTGCCTCCTGGCTGGCATTTCTGACCGCTTCCAGGAAATCAGCTGTGTTATGTATTTCACCCTGGATGGAAATTCCCTCACTCCGCAGCTTACCGAGAAGGGTATGTAAAAGGGTTGGGCATAGATTTGCCATATCCAGAATATCATCTCTATCGAATAGGTCGGCAGGGTCTCCATCAAAGCAAACCCGGCCTGCGCTCATGACGATCACCCGTTCAGCATACTCCTGAACCAGGCGCATGTCATGGGTGATCATGACAACCGCTATTCCCTGCCGGCGGATATCCTCCATCAATGCCATCAGGGTTTCGGTCATCTGCTTATCCTGGCCATAAGTGGGTTCATCAACCAGGAGCACCTGTGGTTTACTCACCAGCATCGTCGCAACACCTAATCTTCTTTTCATTCCAGCTGATAACGCAAATGGATGAATTGTTTCGTAACCTGTCAGACCAAGCATTTGCAAGTTTTGCTGGACGGCTTTTTCACGCTCAGCCGGGTCGTTTACACCCCTGGCAAGAAGTGAATAACTGATCTCATCAAAAACGGTATCGGTCAGGAATTGATGTTCAGGATTCTGGAATACCAGGGCGATTTTATTTGCAAGATCCTGGACTTTCCATTTTGAAGTGGATTTTCCAAAAAGTTCCAGGCTGCCTGACTGAGGTTTTAGCAGGCCGACCAGCAGGCGGGCAAGGGTGCTTTTTCCTGCTCCGTTTCTCCCGACTATAGCCAGCATTTCACCGGCATGAATTTCAAGAGAGACGTCAGATAATGCCTGCGAGCCGCCATAGTTAAACGCCAGGCTGCTGGCTTTGATCAGGCATTCTCCCTGTGCAGGCCGGATGGCAGGGGGTTTACCGATCAGTCCATTTGCGTATGACCGGTTATGTTTAAGCAATATCAGGGTTTCATCAACTGTGATGGGCATTGAAGACGGGTTTGATATTGAAAAGAGTGGATCTAAACCAATCTCTGTGGTTTCAGGCAGCCATATACCTAGTTCTTGCAGATCTTTGCCGTGGGAGGCTAGAACTTCTGATGGTTTACCTGCTGTGAGTAAATGACCCTGCTGTAAAACCAGCAGTTGATCTGCCTGGGCGAGAAAATCATCAAGTTCGCGGGTGACCAGCAATATGGTCATCCCGTTATTTCTTAATTCGAGGACAAGTTCATGGACACTTCGGGTTGCTGCCGGATCCAGGTTGGATGTAGGTTCATCCAGGATGATCAACCTGGGCTGCATTGCCAATACTGCAGCCAGTCCAAGTTTTTGAATCTGTCCGCCAGACAATGCCCACACCAGTCTTTCTCTAAAAGGTGAAAGATCTGTGTCGGCCAGCAATTTTGTGACAATTTCTCTTATATTTTCGGCAGAAACTTTGAGATTTTCTGGACCAAAAGCGATTTCATCTTCCACCGTGAGTGTTGCGAACATGCTTTCTGGGTCCTGGAAAACATGACCAACCTGTTTGGCAAGGTCTTTAACATCAACATCACGGGTATTTACACCATCAATAATTACATCACCCGTAAATTCACCGCCCAATAAATGTGGAATTTCGCCATTGAACAGGTTGCACAGTGTCGATTTCCCCGAGCCTCCCGGGCCGACCAGAACATTCAGCGTTCCCTGCGGTATCTGAAGTGTCAGGTCGACCAGGGTGGGGGTTGACTGGTTCCAGTGTTTATAGGTTACATTTTTGACATCTGCTATGATGGGCATGGTTAATTGTGTTTTCCTGGATTTCCATTCAAAATGATCAAACACTCAAATGATAAATTTTTTATTATTTATAAATTTAGAATTGCTTGTAATTTATCTGCCGGCCGATCTAACAAGGCCGGTTTTAGCAAGTGCTTTGAAAAGGTAGAAACCGAGTGCACCGCTGAATATCACGCCAGAGATAAGGTTGACGGGTACCGCCATCCAGACATCACTGGCATAGGCAGGATCCCAGCCGTATAAAATCGCTGTCCAGGTTGTTCCAAATTGGGATGAGGCAGCGCCGGCAAGCAGTGCAGCCAGCAGTCCATAGCTCTGATAATTAGAAATTGCCATGACGATCTCGATACCCAGACCCTGTGTCACGCCCCAGCCCAGTGTGCCAATGCCGGCAGGGTTGCCCAGCAGGATCTCGACCGCAGATTCGATCAATCCCAGGAAAATGGCAGCCCCGGGTTTACGGACCAGCCACATGACCAAAACGTAGGCCCACATGAATGTTCCCTGCAGGAGAGCGCCTCCCAGCGGTCCAAGGGATGAGTTTGCCAGGTTCCAAACCTGGGCAACACCAGTATTCACTATACCAGCGATAGCAGCGATCACCGCAATGATCACAATATCGCGCGTTGAATAATTGAAGTTCCAACCAGTTTTTGCAGTATTCATTGTCTTTGCTCCTTTGATGTGATCAGGCGAAATTCTCAGGCTTGAGGTTTATCGAACATACGAACGAGTATCCCAAATACTACCAGGATGGCGACATTGACTGCCAGGTATACTGCCATAGGGTTTGACCTCCTTCTTTTATTAGTTGTATAAATTTAAGATGGTCAAAATATCTAGTTGAGTAATAAAGACCATCGTTAAGCAAACTCAGGTTTTTTGATTTGCAGCGAATTAGCTATCGCAGGGCATTCAGCCCCAGTCCTTTGAGTTCCTGTTTCACTTCAGTATAAAGTCTGGTCCAATCAGCAGTAGGTTGTACTGTTTTCATATCATATGCCTGGTCAAACCGCTTGCCAGGATTACCGCCTTTTTCGCTGAAAACGGGCTCGTATTTTTCAAGGAGTTTTAAGATCAATTGGTTGGCTTCACCAAGGTCCATGTGCTGCTCAGTGACTGCGTGACCCACTTCGCCCATCCAGCGTGCTTCCAGGCCGGTACCATTCGGCACACTTCCATCTGCAGCGCCGACCCCTTCCAGGTGTGCCCCGCTGACAGTAAGAGCGATGGAGTTTGCGGCAACCTCATAAAGAAGTTCTTTCGTGACAGCCCCGCTTTTCGGGTAAATATCACCCACAATGATGCTTGGATTATTCCTGGCAAATGCCTGTGAAACCATGCTCTGGACCCACATTACCTGCCGGGTGGATGTGGCAATGTGCCGAATGTGGATTGGATGGAGTAAATGGTAATCGGCCAGGCAGGTAAGGTTACCGGCCATGAATGAAGCGGCCTGTAGAACTGCGGAACCAGGTGCATCACCAGCCAATCCCCCTACCATGACACATGCCAGTGAAGCATTCCGCATTCCGTAATCGATCGAATTTACGACACGGGATATATTACGGGCATCCATCACCAGCTCATTCAAAATGGGAACAAGATGGGAATCTGTCGGGCGCAGGTATTCATGAGAACTGACAGCCAGGTCGCCGATTTCCGAGACGCTGCTCTGAGCGGCAAGCATGCCCATGCCAGGGCGTCCAGTACGCTCAAGTGCTTCCCGGAGCAGCTTCAATTCCAGCCGTGTTACAGCGATTTCCAGCGGACCGCCGGTTGTGACAGTATGCCCTTCAAACTCGGTCATCGATCCGCATGTTAGTAAATCCACTACGGATTCCTGGGCGCAGCTCATTACATATGGCAGGAATAATTCTACCGGTGTCGGACAGCCCGGATTTCCAGCCCAAACCAGGGGAGCACGTTCATCGCAAATTTTACGGGCATACAGGTCACGTGATTGTTTACCCTCGCCCATAACCAGCGTTTGTTTGGTATTTTTTAGCCCAGATTCTATCTCGCCGCTTTCAAAATTTAGAACACGCCCGGTAGTGTGAGAATAACAGCCGGCCTGGTACGCCAGTTCGATTGCTGCCTGGTAAACACGATCAGCCATATCCGGGTCATTTGGGATGGGTTGCGCTGGATCCCATTTGACCTGGTATTTTTTCACCAGGTTCCGCACCGGCATGATAATGTGATCAAAATCCCAATCATTTTTAGAGACAATTTCACCGGTATTGAAACGTTCAATGAGATCTGGATAAAATGACATGTTTGTGGGCTCCATTTATAAAAAATCTGTAATTTTATTGGAATTCTATTATAAACTTACAAGATCATAACAACCAGATTTACCGGATAACCTTTATAACAGGTTGATTACTTTTTTCAAACACCATACAGCCTCGTTTGGTTGCTGGTTTCTAGAAAATTTCCAAAACTTGAAAAAAATAAAATAAGGATATAATTTCCAATTCGAGGGAGTCTCATACTCGATATAGAAATACGTTGGAGTTTTGATGGCAAATTTGTCAGGAAAAGAAAAATCAGTATATGTCCAGGATGTTTTCACCAGGATTGCCAGCCGGTATGACTTGATGAACAAGTTGATGACGGGCGGGCAGGATGTACACTGGCGCGATCAAGTGATTAAGCTGGCAAAATTGAAGTCAGGGGATAACCTGTTGGATCTTGGATCCGGGACAGGTGACCTTGCCCGAACGGCAATGACATCATTGACTGGCATAAATATTACAGCAGCTGATTTCACACTTGAAATGATGCGTGCCGGCAGGAAACAAGGAGATCAATTTTCCTGGGCAAATGCAGATGCCCTGGCTCTGCCATTTTTTAATGATCTATTCGATGCGGTTATTTCCGGTTTTCTGATGCGGAATGTAATAGATAGAAAAGCAGCACTTGAAGAACAGCGAAGAGTATTAAGAGCAGGCGGCCGGATTGTCATCCTGGATACGACCCGCCCGAGTAAAAATCTATTCTCACCATTTATCTGGATACACCTTCATCTCATCATTCCACTGCTCGGTACTATGCTTTCGGGGCAATCAGACGCTTATACTTACCTCCCGGATTCTACTGAAGCATTTTTATCGGCCGAAGAATTGGCAGAGTTAATGAAAGGGGTTGGTTTCCAGAATGTCGGTTTTAAACGACTGATGTTTGGAACTATCGCCATTCATTGGGGTGAAAATTAAGGCATGAATAATTCAAAAATGAATGAGCGAAATTTGGAAAAAGCAGCTCTGCGCGGTGAGCCATCTTACGTTTGGCAGGCCGGACAGGCTAGAAGGTTCGAGATGATCCTGAAAGCAGCCGCAGGCAGGCAGCAAGGTATAGTACTGGAAAATGGCTGCGGGGTAGGTATGTACGTAGAGCATTTGTCAATGTCAGGAGGGAAGGTTTACGGGTTGGAATATGATCACGCCCGGGCTGTTGAGGCAGGGGAACGAAATACAGGCATTATCAATGCAGCAGGCGAGGAACTTCCTTATCCGTCCAATACCTTCGATCTGATCTTGAGTCACGAAGTGCTTGAACATGTACAGGATGATTTTAAAGCGGTTGAAGAAATGGTCAGGGTGCTTAAACCAGGCGGCAGGGCGGTTGTTTTTGTTCCAAACCGCGGTTATCCTTTTGAGACACACGGTATTTATTGGCGAGGAACGTATTATTTTGGGAATAAGCCTTTTATCAATTATCTGCCTAAGAAATTGAGAGACAGGCTTGCTCCGCACGTCCGGATATACAGCAGGTCTGACTTGAATCAATTATTTGGAAATTTACCTGTATCATTGATTGAAAAAAGAATAATTTTTGGTGCATATGACAACATTATTAATCGCTTTGGCAGAATTGGGAAACTGTTGAGAGCTATTCTGCAGTCGCTTGAGAACACACCTTTTTCTTTTTTTGGCTTATCTCACTTCTGGGTGGTCCAAAAAAAATAATAAAAATACAAGCTGGTGAAAAGTAAATTATCCAGTAAAAATGATTTACGTGTGGCGTAAATACTTTTTTGGCATGAATTAATGAGATGACAAAAAAACTATTTTGGGTAAATCCATATCAAAATTCTTGTGAAACTGAGATTGAATCGGTATCAGGTTCCATTGTTACTTTAAAAGAGACAATCTTTTACGCGTTTTCTGGCGGACAGGAAAGTGATCATGGAACGATCGGTGGTTATCAGGTGATCAATGCCAGGAAAATAGGCTTGGATATTGAATATGAGATGCCAGGCGATCACGCCCTGCTAAACAGGGAGAATGTTAATGTTTCGATCGACTGGAGCAGGCGTTACGCCCTGATGAGGCTGCACTTCGCTGCCGAGCTGGTGCTTGAACTCACGTATCAGCAGCTGCCGGGGATTGAAAAAATCGGCGCTCATATAGCACAAGATAAAGCTCGTATAGACTATTTCTGGCCCCAAAGTATTTCTCCTTACCTTGCAAAACTTGCATCAGATGCACAAAAAATTATTGATGAAAACCATGAGATCAGGAGTGCTTTTTCGGATGAACTCAGTCAGCGCAGGTATTGGGAGATTCCAGGCTTTGCAAAAGTTCCATGCGGCGGAACTCATCTCAGAAAAACAGGCGAAGTGGGGTTGATTTCCTTAAAAAGGAACAATATTGGAAAGGGGAAAGAACGGATCGAAGTTTACGTAAATCAATAGAATCCTCCTGATCCTTTAGAAAACATAGATGAATAAAAAGTCAAGACGGGTAAATAAATATTCAATCACATAAAGCAGGTAATCCAAAAGTCCTATTCAAGATTTTCAGATTAAAATTTACTTGAAAAAGAGAGAAAAAAGTTGTTTAATCAAATTGAAAGCCCTCGGATGATCTAATTTACTCAGTTCT